>JADMKJ010000027.1 GCA_015478855.1 Proteiniphilum sp. | reverse complement strand
GCTGCCATATATCAGGTGACACACCGTCCTCCTTCTACCTGGGCCGCCCCTGGCGACCCTTTGCCATGACACTCTTTATGCACTGCGATCTGCCAAAGGCAATCAATCCCCTGGGCTGGGACAACTGGCGCAATGTGGAGAACGAGAAAACGGCAAGGTATGCTGAATATCAAAATTCAGGCGAAGGAGGTATCACCACCCACCGCGTTGGTTGGATGAAACGCCTCACCCCCGCCGAAGCGGAGAAGATAACAGTTCAAAGCGTGCTGGGTGACTTCTATGCGGAGATTGCTGCTGAGGTAGCGTTCAGGGAGGATCCTTCCCATCATCGCTCCATCGGGAAAGCAGCTCACAGTTGCACGGTTTTCTTTGGTGCTTCACCTTCACACCTTCAAGGTGCTTCACGATGAAGCTGTGAGGAATAGTTGTGGATATTTTCCCCGTTTGAGGATTCACGCGAAAATAGCGTGCCTACGATTCAATTTTTTAAGTATTTTTGCGCGAATAAATTATTATATAGAGTAAACTACTCCCCATAAATAGTTTCCCCCTCTTTTTTCACTCCTATTTATCTTGTTTTCACACCCCTCCCCGGAAGGATGTTGATGACAGCTGCATCTATTCCCCACATAAGCGCTCTTCCCCATGCGACGCTGTCGGAGGTGATGCTTACGGGATTGCAGAGGAGGGAAAGCGGACCATAAACCATCGTAAATCAGCTTTTATAACAGTGTTTCCAATAAAAAAGTCTATATTTTAATAAAATATGTCCTTTTTTTAAAAGTTATTTAAATTTATTATCTATATTTGCTGCTTAGTAAATCACAATACTGAGTTAGCAGCTCAAAATAAAAGTTACAGCTTGTTTTCTTATTATCGTTCTTCTGTCATGACAGCACGTATTCCCGCAAGGAATTATTGACTGCCACCGGCTTTTTGGGTCGAACAATATTTGATTAATAACTGAAACCTTTAACACTCCTGCAAAGTTGCCCGTCATAACGGTTCAATTTTGTGGAACATGGCAGATAGAATCTTAACACGCATTCAGTGGCAGCATTTTGGATTAAACTTTGTTCAGCTTTTCCACTCTTTCTTTTCAAAGAAGGAGAAGCAATGTTACCCAAGAAAGGCATATCCCTCTTTATCGGCCTTTTATGCCTATTTTCCTCCCAAGCCGGGGATGCTGAAACGCAACAATCCATTGTGCAAACAGCAGTGACACACTCCATCGACAAAACAGACCAGAAACCATTCCAGATAGCACTCAAAACCAACGCTCTCCTCGATCTGATCGCCATACCAAATGCAGGGTTGGAGATATCTCCGGGCAATAAGTGGAGTGTTGTAATCAACGGGCACTACGCATGGTGGAAGAGCGATGCCAGGAGCTGGTACTGGCGTACTTATGGCGGTGATGTCGCCTTGCGAAGGTGGTTTGGCAGCAAAGCTGCCGGGAGACCGCTTGCCGGACATCATGCAGGGATATATGGGCAGATGCTTACCTACGACTTTGCCACCGGCGGTCGTGGCTACCTGGCCGACAAGTGGAGCTATGGTGCCGGCCTGGAATACGGCTACTCGCTCCCCATCAGGAAGCGATTGCATGTTGACTTCACACTGGGTGTGGGTTACCTTGGCGGGGAGTACAAGGAGTATCTACCCATGGATGGGCATTATGTGTGGCAGGCAACCAGGAACCGCCATTGGTTCGGTCCCTCCAAAGCCGAAATATCGTTGGTCTGGTTGCTGGGGGGTGGTAACAGAACCTCGGAGAAAGGCAGTTCACGATGAGGAGATTGTTTCCAATCTGTTGCTCTCTGTGGATGGCCCTGACCTTTCTTGCTTCATGCGAGCACAAGGAGCTGGAGTACAAGCATCCGCACACTACCGAAGTACGTGTCGATGTGGATTGGAGCAGGTTTACCCCGTACGAAACGCCTACCGGCATGACCCTGATGCTCTATCCACAGTCAGCGGACGGGAACGTGGTCACTCACCTGAGCAATACCACCTCGCAAGCGATACTGAACCTGCCCGCCGACAGGTTTCACATGCTGGTGTTCAACCAGAGCATCTCCGAGTTCGGAACCATTTCGTTCCAGGGACTCGACAAGCAGCAGACGGCAATGGTGGTGGCCAATGAATATACATCGCGCTGGTACATGGCGCGCAACGACAACGAGAAGGTGGTCACCAACCCGGAATGGCTGGGCGTGGGAAATGTAAGCGGTGCGGAGGTAACGCAGGCGATGATAGATGCCGAGGTGGAAGCGATGCTCCGTGCCGGCACAGGCAACAGCCTCCCCACCATCGCCTCGATAGTGCCGGTCAATATTGTCAGCACCGTGAAGATCCGACTACGCATCAGAGGAATACAGAACCTGCGTTCGGCACGTGCCGCCTTGAACGGAATGGCTGAAGGGTATCTGCTCACCTCGATGCGACCCACAAAGGGTAAGGTGACCCACCTGATGGAGGAGTGGACGATGAAGCGCGATGAAGCGGACCCTACGATGGGTGTGATCGAGACCTCATTCACCTGTTTTGGACTTCCCGACGGGCATCATGCCGGTGCAGAAGAGAACTTGTTGTCGCTGTCGCTATTGTTGGTGGATAACAAAACCATCAGGGATTATTCGTTCAATGTGGGTGACAGATTTACGATGGGTAACCCATCAGGCGAGAACAGCGAGAACAATCCCAATCAGGGTGGGGTCTATCTGGAGATGATGCTCGATTATGATACTGAGATCACCCTGCCCGATGTAACGCCCGAGGGGGGCTCTGCAGGAGGATTCGATGCCGAGGTGGAAGATTGGGGTGACGAAGAGGAATATGAACTAAATATATAATTTTTTGTGAACGAGTTTAATTAAAACAATTTTAATATTTAAAAATTTTAAGCGATGAAAAAAAATAATCTGTTTTTGGTACTGTTGACGGCGCTCCTGGTAATGAGCTGTTCGAAAGATGAAACGATGATGAGCATTCCCCAGGAGAGCAATGCCATCACCTTCGGCACCTACGTGGGCCGTGATGCAAAGACACGTGCAACGGCTCTGGATCTTGACGGATTGAAGGCAACCGGAATTGGTTTTGGCGTATTTGCTTTCTATTCAAATGAAACGGCAAATGAATATAACAATACCACACCTCCCTCTAACTTTACCCCCAACTTCATGTACAACCAGCAGGTGACCTGGAACACTTCTAAATGGGGCTATACCCCAGTCAAGTACTGGCCCAATGAAGGGAACGACAAGCTTACATTCTTTGCCTATGCGCCCTATAGTACAGGAAGCACGAACAATATTTCTGCTTTCAATGTAGCTTCAGCTACTCCAAAAACAGCGATTGGCGATCCCACCTTGTTATTTACCGTTCACAGCGCTGCAAAAAGTCAAACCGATCTGCTCTATGCCGATGCCACCGGCTTGAAGAATGTGGCAAAGCAGACCACTACGGGCACCGTAAACTTTCTTTTCTTGCATGCCTTGTCCAGAATCGGCTTCAATGTGGAGGTGATGGCAGATAAAGTGAATGATGATGCCACCGGAACTGCTGATGACGGATCGATCATATCTGATGCGATTGCAGCTGGCACCGTGGTTTCGGTACAGAAGGTGGAGCTGATCGGTCAATTTACCAGTAGGAACATATTGAATGTTGCAGCCGGTACATGGGCTAATCCTGTCACACTTTCAACTGCCACGGATTTTGCTTATGCGTTAGATTACAATGCAACACAAGCATCCTCCAACTTTGTCAATACAGTCGCTAACGGTGTTGCCATTGCCCCTCCGCAAAAGCTGAATGCCGACGACAGCTACCTGATGATTATCCCGAAGGAATTCAAAGATGCTGACCTTCTTAAGATAAAGGTGACCTATACCGTCACAACTGCCGATGGTGCACTTGCTAACGCAAGTGGATCTGTAATTACAAATGAGATCGAATCTATTCCGTTTGCAATCAACTTTGAAGCAGGCAGGGCCTATACATTCAACCTGCACCTGGGCCTCACCTCGGTTAAATTCGATGCATCAATAACACCTTGGGATGTGACAACGCCTGGTACCGTTGTGAACGTTCCCCTTAATTGATAAATAGCTATCGGCTTACCAGCCGAGCTGAACCACCTCCCGGGCGGGGTTGAATGTCCCCCTCCCGGGTACAAAAAAAGCGACAAGGCATTCCTGGCTTTTCAAATGAGACGACGTTTGAGGAGGAAGAATGAGACGGCGAAAAGAAATAGGAATTAGATAGATAGATTTTGAGAACGAGTTTAATAAAACAATTAATTAATATTTTAAAATTTCAAGCAATGAAAAAAAGTAATTTATTTTGGGTAATGATGATGGCGCTCATAGTGATGAGCTGTTCAAAAGATGAAACGACGATGAGCATTCCGCAGGAGAGCAATGCCATCACCTTCGGCACCTACGTGGGCCGTGATGCAAAGACACGTGCAACGGCTCTAGATATTACCGGATTGCAGACTACCGGTTTTGGCGTATTTGCCTATTATACGAATGGAGGAGATTATACCGTTGGTACTTCAACTCCTAACTTTATGTACAATACAAAGGTATCTTCAGCAAGCTGGACCTATGCCCCTATCAAGTACTGGCCGAATGAAGCAAGCGATAAGCTGACATTCTTTGCCTATGCGCCCTATAGTACAGGAAGCACGAACAATATCTCCGATTTTACTGCAAATACGGCAACTGGTGATCCCAAGTTGACCTTTACTGTGGACAACACTGCAACAGCTCAGACCGATCTGCTCTATGCCGATGCAAATGCATACACTACTCCTACTGTACTTCCCGGCTTGAAGAATCTGGGAAAGCAGACCATTGGAGGTAAGGTAAACTTTCCTTTCAAGCACGCGTTGTCGAGAATCGGCTTCAATGTGGAGGTGATGGCAGATGTTGTAAATCCGGAAGGAACAGGAGCAGATGATGTTACTGGAGCATCTGGAACTCTTGATACTGAGACCGTGGTTTCGGTAGAGAAGGTGGAGCTGATCGGTACCTTCGCCACTTCAAATACATTCAATTTTGCAGCGGGTGAATGGGGTACACCACCAACTACCACCGGTGCTACCACTTACGAGTTAGTAACTGCAAATTTTGAGACATTTGCCACCACTGCTGGAACTGGAGTTACAACTGCTAAAACACCGTTGAATAAGGCAGATAGCTACCTGATGATTATCCCGAAAACATTTACCACAACTCCTACTGCCGATCCACTTGAGATTAGAGTTACCTATACCGTAACAACTGCCGATACGGCACTTAATGGAGGGAGCTCTGCCATAAAAAATGTGATCACTTCTGCTCCGTTTGCATTCACATTTGAAGCTGGTAAAGCCTATTCATTCAATCTGCACCTTGGTTTGACTTCAGTGAAATTCAGTGCTACAGTAACAGGTTGGGATGAGACCTCTTCAGATACCGTTGTGAATGTTCCCATCAACACAGCACCATAACCACTATCCATCCGCAGATCAGAAGCTGATCTGAACCACTACCCGGGCGGGGTTAAATGTCCCTTCCCGGGTACTAAAACAGTGAAAAGGCATTTGCCCTTTCACTACAAGACAACGCATACGATTGCAGATAAGCAAGGCATGAAAGCAATACAATCACAGAACATCCACTGGCTGAGGCGGCACACCATCACGGTGTGGGTCGCCCTGGCAACCATCACCCTTGCCGGTTGCTCCGGCGAGGAGGTATCGGTGATTGAACGGCCTGCCGAAACTGCTGCCGTGTTGTTTGATGCAAGGATGATCAGCGAGATACAGAGTCGTGCTACCACCATGGATCTCACCACACTCAAAGAGGAAGCTTTTGGGGTGTTGGCCTATTATACCAACGGATACAACTGGAGCAACGCATCCCCCCCCAATTTCATGTATAACCAGAAGGTGAACTGGAACTCCACTAAATGGGAGTATTCCCCTGTCAAGTATTGGCCCATCGTGCCGGACGACAAGGTTTCCTTCTTCGCCTATGCTCCTTATGACGATCAGATGCCGGCAACCCTCACCGACAACCATGGCATCACCCTCTCCGGCAATACCCTCCCAGGGGCGCCTTACATTGACTTCAACGTCAATACCGACGTGATTGCCGACCAGGTTGATCTGGTC
>JADMKJ010000026.1:115288-175927 GCA_015478855.1 Proteiniphilum sp. | reverse complement strand
CACACCCGAAAAACTGTTCAAGGCACAGCAAGCTGAAAGAAGCTTTATTCAGAAAGAGGTATCCAATTTCAGAAGCGGACAGGGTGACAGACGCAACAGATAGCGATTATTTCTGGTTTATTTTACTTTCTATTTCACGCAGGTTCTCCATTTTCTTTTTGGACAGGAAACCATAAATATCCTCCAGATGTTCGGTCACTTTGCGGTGGCCGAATTCATATACTTTTGTGACAAGACCATCCAGAAAATCACGATCATGCGACACCACGACAACTGTCCCGTCAAACTCTGCCAGCGCCTGCTTAAGGATATCTTTCGTACGCATATCGAGGTGATTGGTAGGTTCATCAAGTATCAGCAGGTTCACCGGCTCAAGCAGCAGCCTGATCATTGCCAGCCTGGTGCGCTCACCTCCTGAAAGAACCTTCACCTTTTTGTCTATATCATCCCGTCCAAACATAAATGCGCCCAGGATATCACGTATTTTCGTTCGGATATCACCCACAGCAATATCATCAATCGTCTGGAAGACGGTGAGCTCTTCATCCAGCAGGGAAGCCTGATTCTGTGCAAAATAACCGATCTTCACATTGTGACCTAGTGTCAGCATGCCTTCATGTTCAATCTCACCCATGATACATCTAACCATGGTCGATTTCCCTTCACCGTTACGTCCCACAAATGCCACCTTCTGCCCCCGTTCAATGGTAAAACCGGCATTGGAGAATACAATTTTCTCACCATATCTTTTTCCTACGTTGTCGGCTATCACGGGATAGTTGCCTGATCGGGGGGAAGGCGGGAATCTTAACCGCAAGGCAGATGTGTCGAGCTCATCTACCTCAATGATCTGCAGTTTTTCCAGCATCTTTACCCGTGATTGTACCTGCAGGGTTTTAGAGTAGGTCCCCTTGAAGCGCTCAATAAACTCCTGTGTGGCAGCAATCATCTTTTGCTGTTCTTCGGCTTGCTTCTGTTGTTGTTCGCGGCGTTCCTGACGGAGTTCAAGGTAATGAGAATAGGTGGTTTTATAATCGTATATCCTACCCATGGTCACCTCGATGGTGCGGGTAGTTACAGTATCTACAAATGCACGGTCGTGTGAGATGAGCACGATCGTCCTGGCTGTCTGAATCAGGAAATCTTCAAACCACTGCACCGAATCGATGTCCAGATGATTGGTGGGCTCGTCGAGGAGGATCACATCCGGATCTTGCAGAAGGATCTTGGCCAGCTCAATACGCATGCGCCAGCCACCACTGAATTCAGCTGTGCTGCGGTTGAAATCGTCCCGTTCAAATCCCAGTCCGAACAAAGTTTTCTCAATATGTTCATCGATGTTGGTCTCTTCAATGCTGTAGAATTTTTCACTCAGTGCAGAGACCTCTTCAATCAGCTGCATGTAGCTGTCGCTATCGTAGTCTGTACGGATGGTCAATTGCTCATTCAGGTGTGCAATGCTGCTTTCCAGCTCATGCAAATGTGTAAATGCCCTGGCCGTCTCCTCAAAAACGGTCAGGCTGTCCTCCGTTTTGATATGCTGCGGCAGGTAGGCGATATTGAAATCTTTGGGTGCGGAGACTTTTCCACGGGTTGGAGTGCGTACGCCGGCAAGAATCTTCAACAGGGTTGATTTGCCAGCTCCATTCTTGCCCATCAGTGCTATCCTGTCTTTGGGGTTAATCACAAAAGAAACATCCGAAAAAAGCGTCGTTCCTCCGAACTCTACCGTTAACCCATCTGCTGAAACCATACAATCATTTTTTTGCGTTTGCAAAGATAGCAGCTTTTCTGGTACCTGTGTAACAATATTGAGATACATGTATAGATGAATTGAAAATCATCCTTTTTTAAGAATGAATACAAACGCTTAAAACGGTATGCAAAAAAAATCCCATAAACTTCTAATTTATAGGATTTTTATATTGCACACTTTCTGTCAGTGGAGCTGGAGGGAGTCGAACCCTCGTCCAAACGAGGAAGCAATTTGCTTTCTACATGCTTATCTTCATTTTAATTGTCGGGAGTGAGCGCGACTGAAGACACCATACTCAAACCTTATCTTCTTAATTTCGGAAAGACGCCGAAGCATCGTCCCTCCTATCTCCGATATACCTGCACCACCTGATCGGAACGCTTCGAAGCCAGAGCTTCCGGGTGATGTCTTGTCCCGCCACCTGTGACGGGATTAAGCTTAATCTACTAAACTTCGATTAAGCAGCAAGAGCGTAATTGTTGTTGCCAGTTAAATGGTTGACGCTTGTGATTAAAGTGCTAACCGCCAACGCACTGCATGCTTACAAACCTCTCCTACCCGCTGTCAAAGCCAAACAGCCCCATGATTCATTTCAATGACTACCATTGGTAATCCTGATTCTTTAAGACGCAAATTTAGTCAAAAAGTTTAACTGACGCAAATAATTCTACAGAACGACCTGAAGGATCTTATCAGCGAGCTGTCGAAAGGGTATCTTTGATCATAAGTCATTTAACCGGCGTATCTGTAGTGTGATACTTCCTAAAAGAATGTGGGTTAAAAGAATGACTGTTTATAAGCAAAAGAGGAAAAAAATGTTTAATTTTGTGTCTGTGTATCCAAATGGGTTATCTTAATTAACACAGACCCGGCAATCATTATGAACAAAATTATTGGGAAAGAGAATTTATCTGAGAAGGTAGTACGTTTCGAGGTGGAAGCACCATTGATCGCAAAAAGCCGTAAAGCCGGCCACTTCGTCATCCTGCGCGTAGGGAAAAAGGGGGAACGGGTCCCCTACACCATCGCTGCTGCCGATCCAAAAAAGGGAACCATCACGCTGGTCATACAGCGTGTAGGCAAATCATCGGAGAAGGTCTGTCAGCTGGAGGTGGGCGACTATATCACCGACATGGTCGGTCCCCTGGGTAAAGCCACACATATTGAGAAATTCGGCACGGTGGTCTGTGCCGGAGGAGGCGTAGGCGTCGCACCCATGTTGCCCATCATCGAAGCGATGAAGAGTGCGGGTAACAGGGTCATCTCCGTGCTGGCTGCCCGCACCAAAGAGCTGATAATCCTGGAAGACCAGGTGCGCCAGCACTCCGACGAGGTGATCATCATGACCGATGACGGCTCATACGGAGAAAAAGGATTGATCACCAACGGCGTGGAGAAGGTGATACAACGTGAGAAAGTAGATCTATGTGTAACCATCGGACCTGCCATCATGATGAAATTTGTGTCGTTACTGACAAAAAAATATGAGGTGCCGACCGTTGCATCGCTCAACACCATCATGGTGGATGGTACCGGCATGTGCGGCGCCTGCCGCGTTACCGTGGGCGGCAAAACAAGATTTGTCTGCATCGACGGACCGGAGTTCGATGCACACCTGGTCGATTTCGATGAGATGCTGATGCGTTTGAAAGCGTATAATTGACCAGCCAGCGTTTACAGCGTTTCATTAAGGTTTTGGGTTATTAAAACAGTGATTATAGAGAACGTATTATGAGTGATTATTTACAGACGGAACGGGCGCAGGAATGGCGTGAGACGATACGCAAATCGATGAAGAACAAAGATCGCACAAACATCCCCCGGGTGGTAATGCCGGAGGTGGATCCCGAAGTGCGCAGTCACACTTACGACGAAGTAAACAGGGGGTTAACAGAAACGATGGCTGTGAACGAAGCACATCGCTGTCTCGATTGTGTGGATCCAACCTGCATCACGGGCTGTCCCGTAGAGATCAACATCCCCAAGTTCATCAAGAATATTGAACGCGGTGAGTACCTGGAAGCAGCTAAAACGCTGAAAGAGACCAGCGCGTTGCCTGCCGTCTGCGGGCGTGTATGCCCCCAGGAGCGGCAGTGTGAAAGCAGATGTTTCTACACGCTGAAGCTGAAGAAAGAACCCGTCGCAATAGGTCATCTGGAGCGGTTTGCGGCCGATTATGAAAGAATGAGCGGTCACATCTCCGTTCCTGAGACAGCCCCCGCCAACGGCATCAGTATTGCCGTGGTAGGCTCCGGACCGGCAGGTCTGGCCTTCGCCGGTGATATGGTGAAGCTGGGGTATGATGTCACGGTGTATGAAGCACTGCACGAGCTGGGAGGAGTGCTCCGTTACGGTATCCCCGAATTCCGTCTCCCCAACGACATTGTCGATATCGAGATTGATGGCCTGAAGAAGATGGGGGTAAAGTTTGAGACCAACTGTATTGTAGGAAAAACCATCTCACAGGAAGACCTCAGAGAAGAGGGCTTCAAGGGTATTTTCATTGGCAGTGGTGCAGGACTGCCTAACTTCATGAACATCCCCGGAGAGAACCTGATCGGCATCATGTCATGCAACGAGTACCTCACACGTGTAAACCTTATGCAGGCAGCCGATCCGGAGAGTGACACCCCGGTCTATCAGGGGAAGAAGGTAGCCGTTGTTGGCGGTGGCAACACCGCCATGGATGCGGTACGTACCGCACGCCGCCTGGGGGCCGAGAAGGCGATGATTGTCTACCGCCGCTCTGAGGAGGAGATGCCTGCCCGGGTGGAGGAGATCAAACATGCCAAAGAAGAGGGGATTGATTTCTACACGCTGCATAACCCGCTTCGTTATGAAGGCGATGAACGTGGACGGGTACAAAGGATGCAGCTTCAGCGGATGGAGCTGGGTGAGCCTGATCAGTCGGGTCGTCGCCGTCCCGTAGCCATAGAAGGAGAAACTGTCTGGCTCGAGGTGGATGAGGTGATCGTAAGTGTGGGTGTCTCCCCCAACCCGCTGATACCACAAACATTCTCCGGGATGGAAGTGACCTCCTGGGGAACCATCGTCGTCAACAATGAGACCATGCAGACCGCCGACGATATGATCTTTGCCGGTGGCGATATCGTACGGGGTGGCGCGACGGTGATCCTTGCCATGGGTGATGGCAGGAAAGCAGCCATGGCGATGGATGCACATATAACAAGCAGGCAATGAAATTAAAAATACTGGCAGATGCACATATCCCCTATCTGAAGGGTGTAGGCGAACAGTTCGGTGAGGTGGAGTACCTCCCGGGCAACCTGTTCAGCAGGGAGACCATCAGGGAGAAAGATGCGCTGATCGTGCGCACGGTGACTCATTTCGGTGAAGAGATACTCTCAGGCAGCAGGGTGCAACTTATCTGCTCTGCCACCATCGGGTTCGACCATATCGATACCGCCTGGTGTGATGCCAATGGTGTTGCCTGGAGAACAGCACCGGGTTGTAATGCCAGCTCGGTGGAACAGTATGTCACCTCCTCACTGCTGTATCTTGCCGAAAAGAAACAGTTCAACCTGCAAGAGAAAACCATCGGGATCGTAGGGGTCGGAAATGTAGGGAGCAAGGTAGAGGCTGCCTGCAGGAAGCTGGGGATGAACGTGCTGTTAAACGACCCTCCAAGAGAGGCAGCAGAAGGAGATTGCACTACATTCACAGATATCAAGACCATCATGAGGGAGGCAGATATCATCACCTTTCATACCCCGCTGACAAAATCAGGGATGTATAAAACCGACCATCTGGCGGATGCTGATTTTTTCGCACAACTGAACAGGAAACCTGTGATCATCAATGCTGCACGAGGAGGTATAATTGACAACCGTGCACTGGCAACAGCATTACAGGCCGGCACCGTTTCAGGTGCTGTGATCGACTGCTGGGAAGATGAACCGGAGATAAATAGCGCGCTGCTTCAGCTGGTAGATATTGCCACACCCCATATCGCAGGCTATTCGGCCGACGGCAAGTGGACAGCCACCAGGATGAGCATTGAAAACCTGAGAAGCTTCTTTGGTCTGCACCACCGACCACTTCTACAGGAGATACCTGCTCCTCTGCAACCCCTGATTGACCTTAAAGGAATCGCGTTGGAGAAACAACTTTCCCATGCGGTGTGGCACACATATAACCCGATGATGGAAACAGCTTCACTAAAAACCTCACCCGGTCAATTCTACCTTTTCAGATCGAGCTATCCGTTGCGCAGGGAATATCCTTCGTACAGGGTAGTCAATGCGCATTATTCCGTCACAGAGGTATTACAGAAGCTTGGATTCAGCGTTTTATAAAGTTCCGGTATTACTTTTTTAAACCCGTTGTAAAATAAGTACTATCAATAATCAAAAAAGAACGCAAATATAGAGAGGTCCGCTTTTTTATTTACTTTAATTTGGGTAAATTTGTGTTGTAATCAACAGATATAGAAAATCGATTTTATATAATTATATTAATACTTACGAAATGAAAAGGAAATCTTATTTATTGACGCTAATCCTTGTTTTGGGAGTGGCACTCTTCACCACTTCGTGCAGCAGCAAATTGAAACCGCTATCGCAAAACAATTTCAATGTGACACCCTCGCCTCTGGAAACTGTGGGTAACCAGGTACCTGTTACCGTGAACGGGACCTTCCCCGAAAAATGGTTTCACAAAAACGGTATTGTAACCATCACGCCGATACTTAAGTTTGGAGACAGGGAAGTTGCAGGAACACCTTACAGCTATCAGGGAGAAAATATCTCCGGAAACAGGATAGCTATACCACACAGCAGAGGTGCCAATTTCACCATGAGCTCATCGTTCCCCTACACTCCCGACATGCAATCATCGGAGCTCTTCCTCCGCTTCGACGGAAGAATCAAGAACAAACAATCCATCCTCCCCGACCTGAAAGTGGCAGATGGTATCATCGCCACCTCAGCACTGGCCGATGTGCATACGACCTCACCATCCGTGGCACCCGACGGATTCCAGCGCATCATCAAGGAGGCACAGGATGCCAACATTCTGTTCGTTATCCAGCAGGCCAATCTTCGTCAGAGCGAATTGAACAAGCGAGACATGTCAGAATGGAAACGCCGTGTAGAAGAAGCGTTCAACGATCCCAGACAGAACGTGGATGTGGAGGTATCGGCCTATGCATCTCCCGACGGAGGTCTTTCTCTCAATGAGAGACTGGCTGCTCAACGTGAACAGAACACATCCAATTATCTGGAGAGTGAATTGAGCAAGAGAAATATCGACACTGATGTTTACGCACGTTATACGGCTGAAGACTGGGACGGTTTCCATCAGCTTGTCTCTGCATCTGACCTGCAGGACAAGGAGCTAATCCTGCGTGTCCTGGAGATGTATCCCGACTCTGAAACGCGTGAGAGAGAGATCAAGAATATCTCCTATGTGTTCGAGGACCTGGCAGAAACGATTCTGCCACAACTACGTCGTTCACGGATCACCGCCAACATCGAGATCGTCGGTAAATCGGATGACGAGATCATGACAGCATGGACTAATAACCCGAAGGATCTGACCGTGGAGGAACTTCTCTATGCCTCCTCACTTTCAGATGATGAGCGTGTGAAAGAACGTATTTATCAGTATGTAACGTCCAACTTCTCCAACGACTACAGAGGATGGAACAATATAGGCACCATGTTCTTTAAACAGGGAGAATATGCAAAAGCCAAACAGGCATTTGACCGTGCCGCACAGGTGAACCCTACTGCTCCCGAGGTGAACATGAACAAAGCATTACTGGCCATCATGGACAATAAAATGGATGAAGCCAACGAACTACTGGGAAGATCGGCCGGGGCGAATGGTCTTGATGAAGCGATGGGTCTGCTCAATCTGTTACAGGGGAACTATAACCAGGCAGCAAGCGCTTATGGCAGTAGCAATTCGAACAATGCAGCGCTGGCTCAACTGTTGGTAAGAGATTACAATGCAGCCAAGCAGACACTCGAAGCGATTGAGACACCAGATGCCACCACAGCTTATTTGCTGGCAATCATCGCCTCCAGAACGAACAACTTCAATGAGGTGATTGCAAATCTCCGTGCAGCTATTGGTCGCGACCGGATGATTGCTACCAGGGCTCTCACCGATCTGGAATTTGCAAAATATCGTACAAACCAGGAATTTATGTCGCTGTTAAGATAACATAGATTACAAAAAGCAGAAAGTGGGCTCATACGGGTCCACTTTTTTATGTAAAAAAATATTGATAAATGAGATGAATAGTTAAAAAAAAGGTACTTTTGCCAACTAAACAGATTATTCTCTGAACATAATATTTGATGAACAGCTCTCTTAAGATTAAAATTTTACTCAGCCTCTCGCTCCTCGTGCTGATGCTGCTGGCGGCAGGTATCATGTCAATGCTGGAGTTCACGAAGATGGGAGATTCAGTGGACGGGGTATTAAAAAATAATTATCAGTCCATTGAGTCGGCGAAGAGGATGACCGATGCTTTGGAAAGGGAAGACAGTGGCCTGTTATTATGGATGATCGGTGACAGAGATTCCGGAATCGGAACCATCCACCGTTCAGACTCCATCATCACAAAGGCGATCACAGATGCGCAGGCAAATATCACCGAAACAAATGAGTCTCAATTCATTTCAGGTATCATCATTGCATATGATAAATACCATGCATCTGTATTGACGATTGTAGAAATAGAAAGCAGTGTGGCAGAAGCGAAGCAAAAATATGATGCTGAGACCAAAGCACTTTTTTTCAATACGAAAGAAGCAATCAACAACCTGATGGTATTGAATCAGGACCAGATGAACCGGCAATCGGGAATCGTGAAGGAAAAATCACGGAGAGCCATGATGCCTGCCATCGTTTCTATCGCTGCAGCCATTATCTTTGCTATCTTACTCAATTTTTTCATCACCATCTACTTTATTCATCCGCTAAGGAAATTTATTAACGGCGTAAAGGAGTACTACCCTGAACAGGGCCGGTTAAATGCACATGTCGTTTCGAAAGACGAATTCAAGATGCTTGAGGATGAGATCAACATTCTGATATCCAGACTTCTTAAAAAAAGAGACGTCTCCAATGAATAACAATCTATGGTACGGACAAGAGTTGTAATTAAATATCTGGGCTTCATTTTACTATTCAATGCGTTGTTCCTTTTTATCTCGGCAACGATTTCATTTTTCAATAAAGAGAACTCATTGAACGCACTGTTGTTCAGTGCTGCTTTAACTGCCATATTAGGAAGCTTTCCTCAGATATTTGTTGAAAAAATAGAGGAGATCTCTTTTCACGAAGGACTGGCTATCAGCGTTCTCGGTTGGATCATCACCTGTTTTGTCGGTATGATTCCCTTCTATATCTGGGGTGGAGAGTTCACGTTTACCAATGCACTGTTTGAAAGTGTTTCGGGATACACAACTACCGGAGCAAGCATTTTAAATGATGTTGAGGCGCTACCCAAAGGATTGCTTTTCTGGCGCATATCTACTTCATTTATTGGTGGTGTAGGTATTATTCTGTTTGTATTGTTGGTACTTCCCCAAAAGAAAGGGGTTCAATCCAGCTTTTACCGTTCAGAGGTATCTGATCTCTCCAAGATGAGCTTCCGGATAAGATCAAGGCATATTATCCGTATTATTACAACAGTCTATATTAGTCTGATCATCGTGGAGACCATCTTGCTCAAAATGCTTGGTATGAGTTTTTTTGACGCTATCTGTCACTCCTTCTCTACTGTTGCCACCTCCGGGTACTCAACAAAAAATATGAGCATCGCAGCATTTCAAAACCCTTGGATTGAAATCGTAATCATGTTTTTCATGCTGATGAGCAGTCTACACTTCGGATTAATTTTCCTGACGATTACAAGACAGAAACAGAATATTTTTACCTCTCGCCCGGTTCGTTTATTTGTAATTGTGATATTCATCGGTATCATTTTAATCACATTACAGCTAACGCACGAAGAGTTATTCAGCTTCTGGGAATCGCTCCGATACGCATCTTTTCAGGTAATTTCACTGGCCAGTACCACCGGTCTTGTAACTGCTGATACATCCATATGGCCCATCTTCTCCGTCATTCTTCTCTGTTATTTCACAATTCAGTGCGGGATGGTGGGTTCCACATCTGGAGGACTCAAATTCGACCGGATTTATCTCTTCTTCTCCTCGGTAAAAAAACAACTGAAACTAATCCTTCATCCAGAAGGAATCTACGCTGTGAGAATGAACAATAAAGTCATTGAACACGATTTGGAGTTGCAGATCATGGTATTCATCATTCTCTATATCCTTACCTTTTTCATCACCACACTGTTACTTTCGGCCATGGGAATAGACGGGATGACTGCCTTTTCGGCATCGATTGCCACCATAGGCAATGTAGGACCTGGTTTTGGGGGTGTGAGTTCATTCGGTAACTATGCACTGCTGCCCGATGCAGCAAAGTATCTCCTTTCAGCCAACATGCTGCTGGGGCGTCTCGAGATCATGAATGTGTTCGCACTCATTGTCATGCTTGTCAGGAAAAAGTAGCCCCGTCACTCTCTCTCCTGACATTAATCGATCATCCTGCATGCGCCCCCATACCAAATAGTTTTATTATCTTTGCATACTTTTTTAATATGATATAGATAGCATACAACATGATGAATTTTGTGGAAGAGCTCCGCTGGCGCGGCATGATACAGGATGTGATGCCCGGCACGGAAGAACAATTACAGAAAGAACTTACGGCAGGATACCTGGGTATAGATCCCACGGCCGACTCGTTGCACATCGGCCATCTGGTGGGAGTGATGATGCTGAAGCATTTCCAGCGCTCAGGCCACACGCCCGTTGCGTTAATCGGCGGTGCCACCGGCATGATCGGTGACCCCTCCATGAAATCGGCAGAACGCAACCTGCTCGATGAGGAGACACTGCGTCACAACCAGGAGGCAATCAAAAAGCAACTGGCCTGTTTTCTCGATTTTGAGAGTGACATCCCCAACAAAGCAGTTTTGGTGAACAACTACGACTGGATGAAGGATTACTCATTCCTCTCCTTCATACGCGATATCGGCAAGCATATCACCGTGAACTATATGATGGCCAAGGACTCGGTGAAAAAACGCCTGAGTGGTGACTCCAGCGAAGGGATGTCGTTCACCGAGTTCTCCTATCAGCTGATACAGGGATACGATTTCCTGCATCTCTACCGTGAACTGGGGGTACGTCTGCAGGTGGGCGGCTCGGATCAGTGGGGCAACATCACCACCGGCACCGAGCTTATCCGCCGCGTGGAGGGTGGTGAAGCCTTTGCACTCGTATGTCCGCTGATCACGAAAGCCGACGGGGGTAAGTTCGGCAAGACCGAGAGCGGCAATGTCTGGCTCGATCCCCGCTATACCTCACCCTATCAGTTCTACCAGTTCTGGCTGAACGTGAGCGACAGCGATGCCGAGAAATACATCAAGATATTCACATCACTATCGAAAGAAGAGATTGAAGCACTTGTTACCGAACAGCAATCGGCACCGCATCTGCGTCCGCTGCAAAAGCGACTGGCCGAAGTGGTCACCGTGATGGTCCACTCACGCGACGATTATGAGATGGCGGTGAACGCCTCCCAGATCCTTTTCGGTAAATCCACCTCAGAGACTTTGCGTTCAATCAACGAGGAGACATTCCTGCAGGTGTTTGAAGGGGTACCGCAATTCAGTATCTCCAGGGAGAAGCTGGCCGGAGGGATCAAAGCGGTGGACCTGCTCACCGACGAAGCGGCAGTCTTTCCATCCAAGGGAGAGATGCGCAAAACCGTACAGGCCGGCGGCGTGATGATCAACAAGGAGAAGCTGGAGCTGTTTGATGACACCATAGCGTTGTCGCACCTGATAGGCGATAAATATATCCTTGCCCAACGCGGGAAGAAGAACTATTTCCTGCTGATTGCGGAGTAGCATCGTAGAGAAACAGGAGTGGTCCTTTTTGATCAGATAAAAACAAGCCAAATAATTTGGTGCGTTAAAATTATTATGCTACTTTTGCACTGCTTTTCACGAAGCATAAAGGATTGTCCCATGGTGTAATGGTAGCACATCTGATTTTGGTTCAGTCAGTCCAGGTTCGAATCCTAGTGGGACAACAACAATCCAACGCAATTAACTATAGAATAGTTAGTTGCGTTTTCTATTTTGGTGGTCCGGCATAATATCGGTATGAATATTTCTCAATATTTTTTCAGCAACATAAAAAAATGCTGTTCAGAACCCTTCCAGTTCCATGAAGACGGTGGGCAGCAACAGCAGGAAGCCCAGGAACAACATCCATAAAAGTATCTTCCAGAACCACTTAAACCATACCTCATAAGGTATTCTGGCGATCCCGAGTGCGCCGATCAATACCGGCGATGTGGGAGTGATCATATTGGTAATGCCGTCACCAAACTGATAGGCCATCACGGTAGCCTGTCGTGACAGACCGATCACATCGGAGAAAGGGGCCAGTATGGGCATTGTCAGTGCTGCTTTCGCAGAGCCCGAGGGAATGAAGATATTGATGACTGACTGCATCGCGTACATACCGCCGATGGTGGCTACCTTACCCGCGTTCTCCATCACACCTGCCAGTGAATAGAGAATGGTATCCATGATCCTACCCTCTGTCAGTATCTGTATGATTCCGCCAGCCATCGCGATCACCAGTGCCGCCGTGAGCATATCCTTCACCCCGGCAATGAACTCTTTCGTGATGTTGCCAGCGCTCATGTTATTCGCAACACCTGCCGAAATGCCCATAAAGAGAAACAGCGCCGAGATCTCCTCCAGATACCACCCATGCCCCATCACACCAACCACGAGAAAGAGGATGGTAAAGATGAGCAGATTCAGGATAAACAGTTGGGCAGATCGCCTGATGGTGATGAATGACGAGAGAATAAACAGGAGGGTGATCACAGGAATGGAAATAAGCGTCGTGGTGCCGGCCCCGAGTGAGTAAGTGGTGAAGGGATAGCGGAAGGAGGTCACCACCAGGAGCAGCGATAAGCCGGCAAACACGAACCATGTACTTTGCGTAGGACGTTTTGCCAGGGTGTGCTGCTCTGCTTCGGCTTCCCGTTTACGCCAGTAGCTATCGGCTTTGTACATGGGTGATAACCGTGGGTTCTTCTTCACACGGGAAGCATATATCAGCGTAATCGTGATGATCACCACCGTGAAGATAAACCAGCTGACCAGCCTGTATCCAATACCGGAGAAGAGCGGTAAGCCGGAGAGCCCCTGTGCAATACCAATGGTGAACGGGTTCAGTGTGGCACCCGTGAACCCGACGTGAGCGGCCACATAGACCATCATCAGACCGGTGATTGAGTCATACCCCATGGAGATGGCCAGCGGCACAATGATGATGATGAAGGCGAGCGTCTCCTCACTCATCCCGAATATCGAACCGAATGTACTGAAAAGAAGCATCACCAGGATGATGACGATGTTGTGCACCCCTATCCTGCCCATGACAGTGTTTTTCTCGAATCGGCGGGTGAAATGCAGGAAAGAGTAAATCCCGGAGTCCACCGCCCTGCTGCTGTTCAGTATCTGAAACGCTCCGCCGATAATCAGCACAAAAGCAATGATGGCAGCCTGCCTTTCAAATCCACCGAGGAAGGCAGAGAAGATCTGCCATGTCTGCGGTGATCGCTCCACACTATGGTAGGAATCATCTACCACCACATTTCGTGCAACACCGTTCACCTCAACGGAATGATAATCAAACTCCCCGGGAGGAACGATCCATGTGAGCAATGCACAAAAAAATACCAGTGAAAAGATGATCACCAATGTATGAGGTGTTTTTTTTAACATACAGTAGGGGTGAGTGTCTCCGGGTTAATGAACAGAATGCAGTCTCAGCGTATAATTCAGAAGGGAGGCTCGTCGTAGGATGCTCCGAAAGTGGAGAGATCATCACCGGGCGAAGAGTCTAAAAACTCAGGAGGAACGCCCTCATTCGCGCCATTTTCGGGTGTGATTTTCCATGCTTTCACATCGGTATACCATCTGCCATTGAACTCCCGGCTCTCAATATCAAAAGAGATTTCATACAGCTCCTGCGGTTTCAGTGTAACGCCCTCCAGCTTATCACCCCATATCGATACACACACTTTTTTGGGATACTTCTCCTGTGTCTCCACAACAATATCCTGTTTTTTCCAATCTCCGTTTTTACCTTTTCCTGTCTGCAGTGGAAGGATATCCAGCAGTTTCGCTTTTAATTGCATAAATTAAATCTCTGTAATGTTATATTGTAATCAGGTGAAATGAACCTGCAGGACATAAGCCCTCATATTCATTCGCAGGGTAAAAATATACAATCTTTCTCTCAGGAGCTCTATTATTGATGGAAAGTTTTCAACATCGTACATGCCGGTAGTGGCATCTGCTGAGGATAATCAGAAAAAAAAGCTTGCCAGCAGGGCAAATGCCAGTCCGGTTACAGCGATAATCGACTCCATCACCGTCCAGCTCTGAAGTGTCTGTTTTTCATTCATCCCCAGGTATTTCCCAACAAGCCAGAAGCCACTGTCGTTGACATGTGACAGCAGGGTGGCACCCGAAGAGATGGCTATGACAATCAAAGCCCTTTGTGGATCGTTCAGCTCAAACAGATCTATCACCGG
The DNA here is from genome assembly GCA_015478855.1 of Proteiniphilum sp. Taxonomy (GTDB): domain Bacteria; phylum Bacteroidota; class Bacteroidia; order Bacteroidales; family Dysgonomonadaceae; genus Proteiniphilum. Next base: position 161,490 of record JADMKJ010000026.1, on the reverse strand, counting down.
TGCTATAATTCCTGCTGCCGTGATCATGGCAACCGTGGCAGAACCCTGTGTGATCCTCACCACCGCTGCCAGCATCCATGCCAGGAGGATAGGTGGCAGCGACGATCCTGCCATCGATGCAGCCATCATCTCACCCATGCCGCTGTCTACAAGCACCTGCTTGAGCACACCCCCGGCACCGGTAATAAGGATGATGATGCCTGCCGGACCGAGCGCTTTGGTGCTCAGATCGAGGATTTCCTGTTTCTCCATCCCTCTTCTTATGCAGAGGAAGTAGATCGCTGTCAGCGTGGCGATAATCAGCGCAGTGAAGGGATGGCCGATAAATTCCACAACATCTGTCCAGAATGATTGCCGTATCCACTCCTTCGACACTGCCAGACCGGTGACAGTGTTGAGCAGAATCAGAAAGAGAGGAATAAAGATAATCACAGCTATAGATGTGAAAGAGGGTAACGTCTTCTCCTCAGTCTCTTCGATCTGCTTATCGAAATCGAAGGGGGGTACAAGATATATTTTCCTTGAGATATATCCTCCAAATAAAGGTCCTGCGATGATGACTACCGGAATGCCCAATATGGCACCCAGAAGAATCACCCACCCCAGCTGTGCGTTGATGATATCGGCTACAGCCACCGGTCCCGGCGTGGGAGGGATGAAACTGTGGGTCACCGCCAGACCTGCCAGCAGCGGTATGGCGTAGTAGAGAAGTGATCGTTTGGTATCGCGCGACAATGCATAAACGATCGGCACAAGGATGATAAATCCCACATCGAAGAAAATCGGTATTGCTACGAGAAATCCGGTGAGGGTCATTGCCCAGGGAGCCCGTTTAACGCCAAACTTCTTAATCAGGTGACGCGCCAGCGACTCGGCACCACCCGAGCTTTCCAGCATCTGACCGAAGATGGCACCAAGGCCCACCACCGTAGCTACAAAACCGAGTGTACCTGCCATACCATCCTGAACAGACTTCAACACACCCTCCAGTGGCATCCCTGCTGTGATCCCCACAAAGATGGCAGTGATCAACAATGCAATGAAAGCGCTGATCTTCAGTTTAAGAACCATGAACAGCAAAAGAGCCACGGCAGAGATGATGATAAAGAGTATAAGAGGTGTTGACATCTGTTAATGGTGATTTAAGATTTTGTTTTGCAGCGCACCACACAAAAAAACAAATATAAAAGATTAATTTCAATTTTACGGGATATGATGTCAGAAAAAAACCCCGCTCCGTAAGGATCAGGGTTTTCTACATTATTGGCAAAGACAATCGTATTATCTGTAGCTCTTCTTAACGAAAGTAGCCTCATTTAAATAGTCATAGCTCTCTTTGATACCTTCGAATGGTGTTCCGGTATATCTTTCCACTTCCACAACCATATATTTGGCTCCTGACTTCTCTGCATTGGTATAGATGCTTTCGAAGTCCACCTTGCCGCTCTTACCCAGCTCCAGTTCATCCTTAATATGAAGAACCTCGAAACGGTTCTCGTAGTTATTGAAATAGTCGACAGGATTTTTTCCACCTTCACCTACCCAGTAGACATCCATTTGAAAGAATACTTTGGAAGGATCGGTGTTGTTCAGCATATAGTCATACATTAATTCACCTTCCACCTCAGTGAATTCGAAATTATGGTTGTGATATCCGAAACGAATACCTGCGGCATTACATTTCTCTCCAATCTGGTTGAAATAATCGCAGTAAGCCTGCAGATCAACCAATGTCTTGGGTGTAGGAATCCATGCAACTACCAGATACTTCATGCCGGCATCTTTATGTGCCTGAATGGCTGTATCCCACCATGCCCATGTCTCGTCCCAGTTGGTGTCCGCTGCCGGTTCGGCCAATGGTCTTCCGGCATGTGAAGAGAGTACTTCCATTCCGGCATCCTCAATCGATTTTTTGAAATCTGCGGGTGACATTCCGTAGAATTGACCATCACTATATCCCGCAGCTTCCACTCCGGTATATCCAATTTCAGCTACTTTGGCGATAGTTCCGGCATAGTCAGCTTTAATATCATCACGCACAGAATAGAGCTGAAGATAAATATCTTTCTTTGCTTCCGTGCAGGCTGTGAAAAGAAACAAACCGCTCATTGTTGCGGCAAAAAACAGGATTAAACTTTTTTTCATCTTTTTTTATTTTAGAATGAATCACCCAACCCTATGGATGAGTGATTCGTTCTGTTGGTATATTAGTCAAGGCTCTTTATTTTAATGTTTCTGAACCATACATCATCACCATGGTCCTGCAATCCGATGAAACCTTCCTGGCTCTCACCACCTGTATTGACGAAGTTAGGCCAGTCTTTAAATTTGCTGTTGGCAACCATCTCTTTCCATGCATCGGTCCACAAATGATATTCAACCACGTTCTCACCGTTCTGAGAGTGAACAACCGTTCCCTTGTATACCATAATACCACCGGTATTCCATTCTCCGGCAGGCTTGGCGTTCTGTGGTACAGCAGGTACTAAATCGTACAGTGATGCAGATTGACGGTTATTGTCTTTCCCCAATTTTGCATCGGGATGTCTTTCATTATCCAGAATCTGATATTCCGGTGATGATTCGTAGATGGGCTTACCTTCCACTTCCTGAGCGAGATAAAAGATGCCACTGTTTCCACCTTCAGATACTTTCCATTCGAATGTCATCTCGAAATTCTTGAATTTCTGATCGTAGACGATGTCACCACCATCTTTGGCACCTGCCTCGCCCATGCCCGACCCGCTTATCTTAATTGCCCCATCTTCAATGGTCCAGGCTGTTGGCATATCGGCACGGTTATAACCTCTCCATCCTGTGAAATCGGTTCCGTTGAACAGTGAGACCCATCCCTCGTCAGCTGCAACTGATGTGGAGTCTTCTGTCACGTCCGATGCGTTCGATTGTTTGTTTGCGTTCGTACAAGACATAAAAATCATTCCTGATAAAATGAATAAACTGAATAGATAAAATACTTTTTTCATAACTTTTTGCTTTATAATTAAACTGATATTTCTTAAAAAACAGAGGGAATAAAGATGCAATGATGTCATCTTTATTCCCTCTAGCTAGATATTTTTATGGCATTGCCGGCAATTCCCAGCCGTTCTTATAAGTATGCTTAATCAATTCATTTGCATATTCAACAGCGTTGACCGGTTCAGTCCAGGACTTGTTGAAGGTGGGGTGACCATCGGTGATCTTGAAACCATCTTCGATAATTGTCTTCACGGTTGCGTCACTCGGGATATTGGTGAACTTCATATTTGGTCCATCCCAATGCAACTCCTGATTCAATGACTGCAATCTTACACCAAGTACACCCATTACCACCATCTCGTTGAATGGTCCTGCTTCAGAGAAAGGAGAAGCTGTTTCCACACGATTCGCAGGTGATTCCTTACTTGCACGTACCCAATCCATCTCGTGAGAGAGTGTTACTTCTCTTTGTGTTTTGGGGGAGTTGGGTTTACGACCTGATACCAGCCACGGGTTGACACCGTAGCAACCGCAGATAAGTGTGTCCTTTGTTCCGTGGAAGATCACACCACCACCCTGATCATTCAGGTTCTTGCCGGCAGGCACACCTTCGGGACGCATTGGCAATAGTCCGCCGTCATACCAGTATACTTCCACTTCCGGCATTGCCACCTTGGGCATATTGTCGCGAGCAGGGAATACATACTTTACCATCTGTGCATTAGGTGCACAATCGGTCAGCAACATGGTGGATGAACCCTGTACTTTAATAGGATAACCAAGGTTTAATCCTTTAAAAACCGGGTGCAAAATATGACATGCCATATCACCCAGGGCACCGGTACCGAAATCCCACCAGCCACGCCAGTTCCAGGGATGGTAGATATTATTAAATGGTCTTTTGTTGGCCGGCCCGATAAAAAGATCCCAGTTCAATGTTGATGGAACCTTATCGGCTTGCTTGGGCGTCATTAATCCTTGCGGCCATATAGGTCTGTCGGTGAAAGCCTCAACTTTTGTCACTTCGCCTATCTGACCATCACTGATCCAGTCTATCACCTGACGTACACCTGCACCGGACGATCCCTGGTTACCCATACTGGTAGCCACTTTGTTTTTCTTTGCCAGGTTTGTCAATAAACGTGACTCATACACACTGTGTGTAAGTGGTTTTTGTACATAGACATGCTTGCCCATGTTCATTGCCTCGGCAGCGATGATAGCGTGTGTATGGTCGGCAGTAGCTACGACAACACCATCAATACTCTTCCCGAGCTCATCATACATTTTTCTGTAATCGTAGTATTTCTTCGCTTTGGGGAAATAATCGAAAACACGCTGGCTGTATTTCCAGTCTACATCAGCCAGGCCGACGATATTCTGGCTCTCCAGGTTCTTCAGGTTTGCAAAACCCATTCCGCCCACTCCAACACCTACGATGTTTAGTTTATCACTTGGAGCCATGTGCCCCATACTCTTTCCAAGTACCGATGAAGGTACGATGGTCAATCCGGCAGCAGCAAAGGCGCCTCTTTCCAGAAATTTTCTTCTTGAGATTTTCGATGACATAAGTTTTCTTTTGATATGATAGAATATGAAATTAAATTATCAGGCATCTTTCAATTGATAACAAAACTACAAATAAGCCGTAAATATAGCAAAAATATTTTTTGAAATAGATATTTTCCCGGTCTAATCGACCAATACCCTTAAAAAATACCATCAGTGCATAAGATAGATCAATCATTTTATTCTCAGCATCGGCGAATGAGGAAAAGAAATGTGATCATTTATCCATTTTTGCGTAACGATTGATGGCAGGAAAAATGGAAGTTCACACTTTTGTGCTGGTCAGATAGTTCTGATATTCATTCCAGAGTGTTTCAACAGAGTGTTGTTCCCCTAAAACATGTTTGATTGCTCCATCAAAGCTCCATGGTATGATCTCAAGTGTTGATTGATTGAATTTCCGCAGAAAATCATTGTCTTTTGTTGTCAGCCATGCCAGAAAGAAGCCAGTGGTCTGATAACCGTCCAGCCAGTGTCCTCCCGGTCTGCGGTTGGTGGGTGGGAAATATCCGTTGTGTGCACGTACGGCATCGGCCATACCTTCGATAAAAGCGAAAAATATCTTACTGGTACCGTAGCTGCCTATCCCCTGCGGTTCCAGCTGAAAACCATGGGTAAGCTCATGGTACAGCACGCCGGTGGTTTCGTATAACACCTTGTCATCACCACCTGTACGGGCCGATTGTTCCACCCACCGGCTGCTGTAAAAGATGCTTATCTCCGGTACCCCTCCGCCCTTCGCCGAAATACCTTTCACATCTTCAATCGTGTAATTAATTTTCCTGATCGCCGGGATACTGTCTTCTGTACTCCAGTAAAGTGTTTTGACCACTCCCAGGATACTTTCTCTGATCAACAGCTGCGGATCGGGTACGATACGGTCATAAATGGTTGCTCCCTCGGTGCCGGTTGCCTTATTGACAAAATGGATCGCCGGATAATGAAACCGATCCCACGACGCTGTTTTTTCATTGGAAACGATAGGGTTTTTAGTGCCGCAGGAGAACAGCATCAATGCAGCTGTCAGTATAAAAAATAAATGTTTTGTCATTTTTGATCAGTTAATGGGTGAATGAATAGGGTTTGTCATAACCGGATGAATTTTTGTTGGGTTTACTGCTCATCTCAAAGAGGATCTCCCCTCCGTTCAGTATGTCAGCGTGCGTAAGAAATGATTTTTCATACCGCTGCCCATTGAAGGTGAGTGATTTGACATAGATGTTTTTCTCAGAATAATTCTTTGTTCTCACGATAAACTCTTTCCCGTTTTCCAGTTGTATCACAGCCTGTTTTGTTTTAGGAGAACCAATCACATACTGGTCACTGCCGGGGCACACAGGATAGAATCCCATCGCGGAAAAGATATACCATGCCGACATTTGTCCGCAATCATCATTGCCCGATAATCCATCTACGCTGTTTCTGTACATTCTCCGCATGATCTCATGCAGGCGAGACTCAGCTTTCCACGGTTCATCTGTCCATCTGTAGAGATAAGACACATGATGACTCGGCTCGTTGCCATGTACGTAATTGCCCATAAGGCCCTCTTCGTTGATATCTTCCGTGTTTGCGAAATACCTTGCAGGCAGATCCATGGTGAACAGTGAGTCCAGTCGCCGTACAAACTGCTTCTCACCACCCATCTGAGTCATTAACCCGTTCACATCGTGAGGGACAAAAAAAGAATAATTCCATGTATTGCCTTCTATAAACCCCTGCCCGTGAGTGTCGAGCAAATCAAACTCCTTTTTGAACGTCCCGTCTTCAAGTTTGGGACGGGCAAAACCCAATGCAGGGTCAAAGATGTTGCGATAATTCAACGCACGCCGGGCATATTCATCACTTAGATTATTGTTTTGCATCAGCCTCGCCAGCTGCTGAATGGTCCAGTCATCGTAACTGTATTCCAGGGTGATGGATGCCGCTGAGCTGCTTCGCTCCAGCGGCACGTAACCCTGTTTCCTGTATTCAGCGATACCATCGTAGTAATCCAGGTTTGAACTGTTCACGCATGCTTCCAGGGCCAGCTCCCTGTCTATATCGAGTCCTTTGACGATTGCATCTGTAACCACCGAAGTGGAATGGTAACCAATCATACACCAGTTTTCATTTCCCATATGTGACCATACAGGCAGTGCTTTGTGCACGCTCTGCCTGTAATGATGAAGCATGGAGTTGACAAACTGACTGCTGCGGGCAGGCTTGATCAGGGTCATCAATGGATGCTGTGCTCGAAACGTGTCCCAGACAGAGAAAACGGTATAGTTGGTCTCACCCTCCTCAGCCTGATGAATATTGTGGTCGATACCGCGATAGCGGCCGTCCACATCCTGGTAAACGGAAGGATTGATCATCGTATGGTAAAGAGAGGTGTAAAAGACAAATTTTGTCTCTTCGTCCGCATCGAAATCAATACAGCTTAACTCTTTCTCCCACTTTTGTTGTGTCAGCATCCTGATTGTATCAAATGATTTCCCCATTGTCTCAGCCTCCAGGTTCTTCATGGCACCCAGGCAATCCACGGGTGACAAGGCCACCTGCACTTCAAGCGGCTCACCATCAGTGAAATCGAAATCGAAATAGGCGGTAAGATGCTTACCGAACATTTCAGGGAAGTTTTCGGTCATGTCGAACTTCCTCCAGAAACCATTGTAGAGCACCTTCTCGCTGTTTCTGGCGCCATAGTTGATGATCGGCTTGGAGAACTTCACGGCAAAGTGGGTGTAGTTCATTCGTGACCAGCCGCGGGTGATCCGATAACCGGTAAGCGTGTAGGGATCTTCCACACGCAGGTTGGCCATCAGCACCTTGCCATCGTAATGATAGATACCGTAATCCAGATCAACGATGACATGTCCCGTTTTGGTTCCTTCAGGAAAAGTGTAGCGGTGTACACCTACTCTTTCTGAGGCAGTAACCTCAGCCAGGATATCATAATCATCCAGTAATACTGCGTAATAACCTGCTTCAGCTTTCTCATCCTCATGTGAGAAGCGCGAGCGGTAACCACTCCCCGGATTATCCTCACTACCCTTATCCAGCTTCAGATCACCGGTCATAGGCATCAGCAGGATATCACCCAGATCGGAGTGCCCCGTGCCGTTGAAATGGGTATGACTAAATCCTACAATTGTCTCGTCATCGTATTGATAACCTGCACAATATTGATACGCACCCGCCTGATAAATGCCGTCGATATTATGTGGTATCATATCCGTATCAGGACTCAGCTGAACAAGGCCAAAAGGAGCACAGGCCCCGGGGAAGGTATGTCCCATGCTTTTCGTGCCAACCATCGGGTTCACGTAATCAATTTTCCGTTGTTGACCATTCACTATAGCGATGCCTCCGAAGAGCAACATACATAAAAACAGGTTCTGTCTCATCCTTTCATCATTATAACTTATCCTCTGAGGGGGGCGCATCCTCCGGATCACTCCCCCACGCTTTGTTTGCTTTGTCTCCCATAGTCAGCACCAGCGTTCCTCCGTTACGGATCTCTTCATGGGCGAACCAGGGTTTTGTCCACTCTACTCCGTTCAGCGTGGCTGACTGGATATATTTATTCACGGGACTGTTATTTTTCGCAATGATACGAAATAAGCTGCCATTACCCATTTTCAGGGTTACTTCATTGAACAGAGGGCTGCCGATATTGTAGGTGGGGCTGCCCGGGGTGACGGGATAAAAACCCATTTGTGAAAAGACAACAAAAGCCGACATCCCCCCACCGTCTTCATCTCCGGGAACACCCATCAGGTCGTTCCTGAACCACTCTGACAGCAGTTTGCGTATACGTTTTTGTGTCTTCCAGGGTTGTCCGGCATAATTATAGAGATAAGGAATATGCAGTGATGGTTCATTTGCCATCGAGAACTGCCCCACGTTGCCTGTATGATCGGGGAGCTGTGCATAGAAGTCGAATTTGCTTTTCCCCAGCGGCTCTCTGAAGGTCTGGTCCAGATTCTGGATAAAATTTTTACGACCCCCCATCAGATGAATCAGGTCAGCCACATTGTGGGGTACATCCCAGCGGTAAACCCATCCGTTATTCTCACCGTAATATTGTCTGGCGCCCATACCACCCGAGTACCTGTAGTCGAAAGGTGCAATAAAGTTACCTTCACTGTCTTTCGGGTGAAAGAAGCCTGTCTCCGTATTGTAGAGGTTGCGGTAGTTGTATGATTTGTGAAGGAAGAATTGATAATCATCACTCTTGCCCAGCTCTTTGGCGATCTGTGCCAAACACCACTCATCGTACGCTGTGCCCAGTGTCACTGCAATCGGTTGTCTTTTTTCCCATGAATGCACCTCAAGAATCGTCTCCTCTTCACCTTCCCTCAATGCCGGTATATAACCTTTCTCATGATAGAACCGGTCCAGCTCACCTGAGGGTTTAGCCGACCAGGGAGCGAGTGTTTTCTCCATCACGGCATTGCGCATGGCAGGGTATTTTTTCTCCAGATCGATACCTTTCAGTCCCTTGCGGTAGGCATCCAGCACCGTCACTATCCCATGGTTGGAGTTCATCCGTCTGCTGTCACCGGTAATTTCCGGAAATGTAGGCCACCAGAATTCAGGCATCTGTTCTGACATGCGCAGGAAGGAATGGAGGATATCCAGCTCCAGCTCAGGCTCTATCATCACACGCAGGGGGTGTGTCGCACGATAGGTATCCCATATCCAGTCGTCGGTATAAAAAGGTGTTCCGTTGTCGTCATGCACCTCACCGTCAAACGCACTGAAGTAACGTCCTCCCTCCGAGATGCATACAGGTCGTTCATAGGTTCTGTAAAGTGATGTATAGAAGATCGTTTTCTCATCCTCCGATCCACCCTCAACCTTGATCTTACCCAATGTCTCGTTCCATAGCTTCCGCCCTTTTTCAGCAACAACGTTCACATCAAAATCAGCGATCTCCCTTCTCAGGTTTTGTTTTGCCTGCGCTTCACCGATAAACGATATGCCGTAGCGCAGACGAAGCATCCTTGTTCCCTCTGAAAAATGAAGGATGATATTGGCGTCGCTGCCACTGGCTTCATGTGATGACACAGATGTACCATCCCGGAGTGAGCTCACCTTCACGGGCGCACTTTCGGGTTCAAGATAGAGATAGACTCTTGTATTGTTTGCCAGCTGCTGATAGCCCGTGACAGCCTTACCATCCCATCTTAATACACCCCGGCGCGAGTTCAGCACCAGATGGGTGCGGTCGTTGCCATCAAACATCAACGCATATACGGCAGACTGGTGGGAAAGGGCATATGCCACATCTATCCCGTGATCGTCGAGATAGACCGTGTAACCATAGGGGGTGATCTTCTCATTATCGTAACTATATGAAATCACAGGTTGCAGATCAGCTTCATCTCCCTGATAAGGACTCAGATTAAAAGCCGAGCTGCCTCTATGGCTTGTCACCACAACCGGCAGACCGGACAGCTGATCACCGGTGAAATCTCCCCTTTCGGGATAGACACGCAACATGCTGTTGGGCAGATGCACGGTAGGATAAGTAGGCACCAGCAGATGACTGATGTTACCCATATAGGGATTCACATAGTCCACAACTTCACCTGTTTTTAATTGTGCAGCAATATTTCCTGTATGCAGGATTAGGGATAGAAGCAATAAATTGCTGATTTTATTCATCTCACAGATCTTATGTATATTTATTATGAGCCAATAAAAGTAGAAAACAAATAAACAAAACAGCCATTAATGGAACATGACGGCTGTTTTATTTACAAATTTAGTTATTTTATCTGCTTAAAGAGAAATTTATCCTATTTTTGTGATAAGCAGAAAATAACTATCGATGCTTTTTGATGTTTATTTGTCAAACATGGCTAATATATTCAATAAAATAAAAATAAAAGAGAATGAACCAACACACTTTTCTGGGCCTTATAGAACAAAGTATCAGAAACCACTGGGAGCTTCCGGTCATGACTGACTTTCAGGGCAAGACTCACTATTACAAAGACTTTGCACGTGAGATTGACCAGCTGCATGATTTCTTCAAGGCTGCCGGCATTCAGCGGGGCGACAAAATTTCTCTGTGTGGAAAAAATTCCGCCAACTGGGCAATCGCCTTTTTCGCTACACTCTCTTACGGTGCGGTATCGGTCAGTATTCTGCATGAGTTCGATAAGGATAGTGTGCAGTTCATCGTCGATCATTCCGATTCAATCATGTTTTTCACTGACGACAACATATGGCAGGATATCGATGAAAGCAAACTCCCCAAAATTGAAACGGTGTTATCTCTTGATAACTTCTCACTACTGAAATCATCTTCGGAGGCATGCACACGATTTGCCAGTGAGGCATCTGTTTATTTCGGGAAGAAGTATGAAAAGGGTTTTTTCGTGAATGATATCTCCTTCAGAACAGAAAAGCCGGAGGAGCTGGCAGTGATCAATTACACCTCGGGCACTACCAGCAGTCCCAAGGGAGTGATGATCCCCTACCGGAGCTTATGGTCCAACACCAGGTTTGCCAACGACTCGCTTGCGTTCATCCATGCAGGTGACAAGATCGTCTGCATGTTGCCCATGGCGCATACTTACGGGCTTGCGTTTGAGATACTCAACTCCATCTCCATGGGATGTCATATACATTTTCTGGGAAAGACACCCTCCCCTAAAGTTCTGCTCGACGCATTTGCCCGAGTGAAACCCAAGCTGGTGCTGGCCGTGCCGCTTATCATCGAAAAGATTGTCAATAAGAGTGTCCTCCCCAAGCTGCAGGAGGGTGCTGCCAGGATACTGACGAAGATCCCACTTCTCGACTCCATCGTCTACACGAAAGTGCGTAAGTCGATGATTGATGCTTTCGGTGGTAACCTGGTGGAGGTGACCATTGGCGGTGCTGCCATCAACCCCGATGTGGAGAAGTTCCTCCGGAAGGTGAAGTTTCCTTACACCGTGGGTTACGGTATGACCGAGTGCGGGCCTCTTATCTCCTACTCCTACTGGACTGAATTCAAAGAGCACTCCTGTGGCAGGATCGTCGACAGGATGCAGGTGAGGATAGACTCTGACGACCCACATAACACAGTGGGTGAGATACAGGTCAGGGGCAGCAACGTGATGCTGGGATACTACAAGAATGAAGAGGCCACAAAACACACTTTTACCGATGATGGATGGCTGAAAACAGGTGATCTGGGGTTGCTGGACAAGGATGATTTTGTCTTTATCAAAGGGCGGGATAAGAATATGATCCTGGGAGCCTCCGGTCAGAATATCTATCCGGAGGAGATCGAAGAGAAGATCAACGGTTCACCTTTTGTGAATGAGTCGCTGGTCATTGAAGAGAACAGGAAGATCGTCGCACTGATCGTGCCCGACTTCGATGTATTAAAAGATCATGGCATCGCCGGTGACCAGCTGACACCTTTCTTCGAACATCTGATCAAGGAGATCAACGCCAAACTGCACAATTACGGCAAGATCACCTCCTTCCGCATACTGGAGGAAGAGTTTGAGAAAACACCCAAGCGAAGTATCAGGCGATTCAAATACCAGCAGAAGTAAAATGGGCAGCCCATACAAAAGTAAAGAAGTCTAAACATTCCGCTTAGACTTCTTATTTATGCTGTTATGCCGCCTTCATGCTGAACAGGCTGATACATTCCGGACATACTTCTTTAAACATCAACTTTTCAATACTCACACCAGCTTTTGATCTCTATATCCTCCAGCTCCATTTTACAGAAGGCGGTGATGAAAGCGCTTGCCAGACGTGCGTTGGTGATAAGCGGAATATTGTAATCCACTGCACCGCGCCGGATGATATAACCATTGGTCAGCTCCCTGCGGGTCACATCTTTGGGTATGTTGATGATCAGATCGAACTTCTTGTCGCCAATCATCTGCATGATGTTGTTCTCCCCATCCTCATCCGGCCAGTTCACGTCGGTAGCATCGATGCCGTTGTCCACAAGGAACCTCTGCGTACCGTGGCTGGCATAAAGGGCATATCCTTTCTCTCCCATAAGCCTGCATGCTTCCAGCAGATCTACTTTCGACTTCATCTCACCTGAAGAGATCAGGATAGCCTTCTCCGGTATCCGGTAACCCACGGAGAGCATCGACTTAAGAATCGCATCCGAAAAATCCTCACCGATACATCCCACCTCACCGGTGGAGGACATATCTACCCCCAGCACCGGGTCGGCATTCTGCAAGCGGGAGAAGGAGAACTGAGACGCCTTCACGCCAACATAATCAAGATCAAACACCGAACTGTCGGGTTTCACAAAGGGTGCATCGAGCATGATGTGGGTGGCCGTCTCAATAAAATTATGCTTTAACACTTTGGAGACGAAGGGAAAGGAACGCGATGCACGCAGGTTACACTCTATCACCTTGATCTCGTTATTTTTGGCAAGGTATTGGATATTGAACGGCCCGCTGATGTTCAGCTCCGTGGCAATCTGCTTGGATATCTTCTTCACACGGCGCATCGTCTCCAGGTAGAGCTTCTGTGCGGGGAAGACCAGCGTGGCATCACCCGAGTGGACACCGGCGAACTCCACATGTTCCGAGATGGCATATTCCACCACCTCACCCCTGCGGGCAACTGCATCGAACTCAATCTCCTTGGCGTTCTGCATGAAGGAAGAGACCACCACCGGGTGCTCTTTCGACACATTGACCGCCATCTTCAGGAAGAGGTGCATCTGCTCTCTGTCGTAACATACGTTCATGGCTGCGCCTGAGAGCACGTAGGAGGGACGGATCAACACCGGGAAACCCACCTCCTCCACAAAGGAGTCTATCTCATCGAAGCTGCTCATCTCTTTCCAGCGGGGTTGGTCTATGCCCAGTTCATCAAGCATGGCCGAGAATTTATGTCTGTTCTCCGCGCGGTCGATGGAGAGCGGTGAGGTACCCAATATGGGCACATCCTGCCTGTGCAGCTTCATGGCCAGGTTGTTGGGTATCTGACCCCCTACGGAGACGATCACCCCCTTCAGGTTCTCTATCTCTATCACGTCCATGACACGCTCAAAGGTGAGCTCATCGAAATAGAGCCTGTCGCACATGTCGTAATCGGTCGATACCGTTTCGGGATTGTAGTTGATCATCACCGACTGGTATCCCAGATCACGTGCCGTCTCTACCGCGTTCACCGAGCACCAGTCGAACTCCACCGATGAACCGATCCTGTAGGCTCCCGAGCCCAGTACAATCACCGCCTCACCCTCCTCTTTCGGAGGGGTGTAGGCTTTCTCAGAGCCATAGGTGAAATAGAGATAGTTCGTCTTGTCGGGATGTTCTGAAGCCACTGTGTTGATACGGCGGACCACCGGCAGGATCTGCAGGCTCTTGCGGTGTTTGCGTACCCTTATCAGCTCCTCCTCAACGGTCCCCTGCGGATCCTCCACAAAACGGGCTATCTGGAAGTCGGAGAAGCCGAGCCTTTTTGCCTCTCTCAGCACCTCCTCCGGCAGCTCTTCAATCCTGTGATAGGTCGACAGCTTCCCGGAATAGTTATGGATGTTCTCCAGCTTCTCAAGGAACCAACGGTCAATCTTTGTCAGCTCTTCAATCTGAGCAACCGTATATCCTTTTTCAAGTGCATCAGCAATGGCGAAGATGCGCAGATCGGTCGGTTTGGAGAGTGACTCCTCCACATTATCGAACGTGATCTCACTGTTGCCCACAAAACCGTGCATCCCCTGCCCGATCATGCGCAGACCCTTTTGTATGATCTCTTCGAACGACTGGCCGATGGACATGATCTCACCCACCGATTTCATGGAAGAACCAATCTCATGGCTTACGCCGTAGAACTTGTTGAGGTCCCAGCGGGGGATCTTCACAATCATATAATCGACCGACGGTGCTACGTAAGCCGAATTGGCGGTACCCATCTCACCGATCTGGTCGAGCGTGTACCCCAATGCCAGCTTGGTGGCCACGAAGGCCAGCGGATAACCCGAGGCTTTGGAGGCCAGCGCTGAGGAGCGGCTCAGACGGGCATTGATCTCGATGATGCGGTAATCGTTGGTCTCTGCGTTGAAGGCATACTGTATGTTGCACTCTCCCACGATACCGATATGGCGGACCGTGCGTCTGGCTATATCCTCCAGCAGGGCGATCTGCTCTTTGGCGAGCGTGATGATCGGTGCCACCACAATACTTTCACCGGTGTGGATACCCAGCGGGTCGAAGTTCTCCATCGGCACCACGGTGAAGCAGTGGTCGTTACTGTCACGGATCACCTCGAACTCAATCTCTTTCCACCCTTTCAGGCTCTCCTCCACCAATATCTGGCTGGAGAAGGAGAGGGCACTCCTGCAGAGCTCCACAAATGCGGCCTCATCTGCACAGATGCCTGAACCCTGTCCCCCCAGCGCATAGGCTGAGCGTACCATCACCGGATAACCGATCTCACGGGCTGCTTTCAGGGCATCTTCCAGGCTCTCCACAGCGCGGGAGAGAGGTGTTTTCACCGCTATCTCATCCAGCTTCCTGACAAACAGATCACGGTCCTCCGTAATCATGATCGCCTCCACCGTCGTTCCCAGCACACGCACCCCGTACTTGTCAAGCGTGCCGCTCTGGTACAACTCCGTACCACAGTTCAGTGCTGTCTGACCGCCGAAGGCCAGCAGTATACCATCCGGCTTCTCTTTCTGAATCACCTTCTCCACGAAAAAGGGTGTGATGGGCAGGAAATAGACGGTGTCTGCCACCCCCTCCGATGTTTGTATCGTGGCGATATTCGGGTTGATCAGCACCGTTTCGATACCTTCCTCACGCATCGCTTTCAGTGCCTGCGAACCGGAATAATCGAACTCACCTGCCTGTCCGATCTTGAGCGCACCGGAGCCCAGTAAAATAACTTTCTTGATTGAATGATCCATATATTGATGTGTTGATGTGTTGATGTGATGATGTGATGATGTGTTGATGTGATGATGTGTTGATGTGATGATCACTTATACTCCCCCCAGTGTTTAATCTCGATATCATCCTCAGATATCTTACAGAAAGCTTTAATAAAAGCACTTGCCAGCCGGGCATTTGTAATAAGTGGTATATTAAAATCGATGGCACCACGACGGATCTTATACCCGTTTGTCAGCTCCCTTTCTGTAAGGTTCTTGGGGATATTGATTACCAGGTCGAACCGCTTCTCTGCAATCATATCATTCACCTTCAGTACGTCACCCTCCTCATCCGGCCAGGCTACGAAACTGCTCTCCACTCCATTCTCTGTCAGGAATTTCTGTGTCCCCCCGGTAGCGTAGAGTGAATATCCGTTTTGCTGCAACAGGCGGCAGGCATCCAGCAGATCCACCTTTGATTTCGTACCACCCGATGAGACCATGATATTCTTTTTGGGAATGCGATAGCCCACAGCCAACATGGATGTGAGCAGTGCGTCGTCGAAATGAGTACCGATGGCCCCCACTTCACCTGTCGATGCCATATCCACCCCTAGTACCGGGTCGGCTTTCTGCAAGCGGGTAAAGGAGAACTGAGATGCTTTGATACCGACGTAATCGAGATCGAATGCCGACTTCTCAGGCTTCGCCACTGGAATCTCAAGCATCACTTTCGTTGCAAGCTCTATAAGGTTTATTTTTAATACCTTCGATACAAATGGAAATGATCTTGATGCTCTCAGGTTACATTCGATCACTTTGATGTCGTTCTCTTTTGCAAGGAACTGGATGTTGAACGGACCGGAGATATTCAATGCTTTGGCGATCTCACGGGTGATCTGTTTGATTCGTCTTACCGTCTGCACATAGATCTTCTGTGGCGGGAACTGGATGGTGGCATCCCCCGAGTGAACACCGGCAAACTCAACATGCTCGGAGATAGCGTATACCACCAGCTCGCCGTTTTGTGCTACTGCATCCATCTCAATCTCCTTGGCATTTTCCACAAATTCCGATACCACCACCGGGTATTTATTCGACACCTCTGTCGCCAGTGTGAGGAAGCGTTCCAGCTCATCCCTGTTGGAGCAGACGTTCATCGCTGCACCGGAGAGCACGTAGGAAGGACGTACCAGCAATGGGAAGCCCACCTCATCCACAAACAGGTGGATATCATCGAGTGTGGTGAGCTCCTTCCATCGTGGCTGATCGATCTCCAGCCGGTCGAGCATGGAGGAGAACTTATGACGGTCCTCGGCGTTGTCGATGCTTTTGGCTGAAGTGCCCAGGATATGCACGCCAGCGTTGTCCAGCTTCACCGCCAGGTTATTGGGTATCTGTCCCCCTACCGAGACGATGACACCATGCGGGTGCTCCAGTTCAATGATATCCATCACCCTTTCGTAGGAGAGCTCGTCGAAGTAGAGCCGGTCGCACATATCATAGTCGGTCGACACCGTCTCCGGGTTGTAGTTGATCATCACAGAGCGGTAGCCCTCGTTGCGGACGGTGGTCAGCGCGTTCACCGAGCACCAGTCGAACTCCACGGAGGAACCGATGCGGTAGGCGCCCGATCCCAGGACGATCACCGAGCGCTGGTCACCCAGGTAGTGCACGTCGTTCTCCGAGCCGTTGTAGGTGAGGTAGAGGTAGTTGGTCTGTGCGGGATATTCCGCCGCCAGCGTATCAATCTGCTTCACTACGGGGAGAAGACCCCGTTTCTTTCTGTAGGCACGGATAATCCGTGCGCTCTCCTCATCTGTCTTCTCTTTCCAGATGGCCCTGGCGATTTGGAAGTCAGAGAAACCCTGCTGCTTGGCCAGCTGCAGTATCTCATCAAAACCGTTGTTATGCTCTTTTCCGAAATCAACCTCCTCGTGCATGTATGCTTCAAGTGATTCAGCTGTAAGGATGATATTGTGCAGCTTATGCAGAAACCATCGATCAATTTTTGTCAGTGCATGAATCTGATCAATGGTATATCCTTTTCGGAACGCTTTGCTGATGACGAAGATGCGCTGATCAGTCGGCTCATGCAGCGCTTTATCTATATCATCGATCTTCAGTTCCTTGTTCTCCACGAAACCATGCATCCCCAGACCAATCATACGGAGTCCTTTCTGTATAGCCTCTTCAAAGGTGCGCCCTATAGCCATGATCTCACCCACCGACTTCATGCTGGAGCCGATCTCCTTGGAGACGCCGCTGAACTTACCCAGATCCCATCGGGGGATCTTCACCACAATATAATCGAGTGCCGGCTCAAAGAAGGCACTGGTCGATCTGGTGACCGAGTTCTTCAGGTCGAAGAGCCCGTATCCCAGTCCCAGCTTTGCTGCAACAAATGCCAGCGGGTAGCCGGTAGCCTTGGAGGCGAGCGCCGAGGAGCGGCTCAGGCGGGCGTTCACCTCAATCACGCGGTAGTCCTCCGACTCAGGGTCGAAGGCATACTGCACATTGCACTCTCCCACGACACCTATATGGCGGACAATCCTGATGGCCAGCTCACGCAACTTGTGATACTCACTGTTGGTGAGTGTTTGCGAGGGAGCCACCACAATGCTTTCGCCGGTGTGGATACCCAGCGGGTCGAGGTTCTCCATGTTGCAGACGGTGATGCAGTTGTCGTAGCGGTCGCGCACCACCTCATACTCAATCTCTTTCCATCCCTTTAGCGACTTCTCTATCAACAGCTGATCGGAGTAGTTGAACGCCTTGCCTGCGAGTGCCTTCAGCTCTTCTTCGTCGTTGCAGAAGCCGGAACCCAGCCCGCCCAGTGCATAGGCTGCCCGTACGATGACGGGATAGCCTAGTGTACCTGCAGCATGATATGCATCCTCCATCGTGGCGACGGCAAAGCTCTGAATGGTCTTCACCTCTATCTGATCGAGCTTCTTTACGAACAGATCACGGTCTTCCGTAGCCATGATCGCCTCCACCGGCGTTCCCAGTACCTCCACATCATATTTTTCGAACACACCCGACCGAAAGAGTGCGACACCACAGTTCAGTGCTGTCTGCCCCCCGAAGGCGAGGAGGATGCCGTCGGGACGTTCCCGGGCGATCACCTTCTCCACGAAGTATGGTGTCACAGGCAGGAAATAGATCCTGTCGGCAGATCCTTCCGAGGTCTGCACCGTAGCGATGTTGGGATTAATAAGTATTGTCTCCACACCCTCTTCACGCAGGGCTTTTAGTGCCTGCGACCCGGAGTAGTCGAACTCACCCGCTTCGCCAATCTTCAGGGCGCCGGAGCCGAGGATAAGGGCTTTTTTCACTGTGGCTATCCTCCCGTTTGATGGTGTGAGGGGTATATTTTGTTGAATTGAATTTTTATTCTCCATTCTCTGCAATTTATCGATTAAAGCATCTTCACGAAATCCTCAAAGAAAAAACGTGTGTCGGTCGGTCCGCTGCTTGCTTCCGGGTGAAACTGAACCGAGAAGAAGGGTTTGGTTTTGTGCCTTATCCCTTCATTGGTGCCGTCATTCATATTCACGAAGTAGGGCTCCCACTCAACTCCCAGGAGTGACTCATCCACGGCATAACCATGGTTCTGGGAAGTGATGAAACAGCTGTTTGTGCCCACCCTCCGTACCGGCTGATTGTGGCTGCGGTGACCATATTTCAGCTTGTAGGTGTTGGCTCCCGCCGCTTTGGCGAGGAGCTGGTTGCCCATGCAGATACCGAACACAGGCTTCTCCTTTTGCATCGCCTCACGGATATGATCTACGGTGATCCCGCAATAATCGGGATTACCGGGTCCGTTAGAGATAAAAAGACCATCATAATCGATATGACTGAAATCGTAGTCCCAGGGTACACGTATCAGTTGAACATCCTGTTTGATCAGCTCTCGCACGATATTCAGCTTCACGCCGCAATCAATCATCACCACCCTCTTTTCGCCCCCTCCATATTCTGTCACCTCCCTGCAGCTCACTTTTGCTACCTGGTTCTCCTTCTCCGGATCGTAAAAGGCGATCTCATCTTCCCGGTCATACACGATCTTACCCAGCATGGATCCCTTCTCTCTCAGAATCTTGGTGAGCATGCGCGTATCAATTCCATAGATGCCCGGGACACCCTCTTCACTGAGCCATTCTCCCAGGCTCATCACACCATTCCAGTGTGAGTAGAGATCACAGTAATCCTGTACGATGAGTCCGCTGACATGGATCCGTTGGGACTCAAAAAAATCGGAAATTCCGTCTGTTTCGCTCTGGGCGGGAACTCCGTAATTTCCGATGATGGGATATGTGAGTGTTAAAATCTGTCCTTCGTAGGAGGGGTCTGTCAGGCTTTCAGGATAACCGACCATGGCCGTATTGAAAACCACTTCTCCCGATGATGCCTGTTGGGCTCCAAACGATCGTCCGTGAAAAACCAGCCCGTTTTCAAGGATCAACCGCACCGGTATGTCTCTGTGCATAGTGCCTCTGTTGTTTTGTTGATTTGATACCTATTGATATTAGGGTACAAAGATAAAAAAAAAACTGTAACGTTACAATAGCGGGATCTTATCCGGAAGAACATATTAGGTGCTTCTTCCCTAAGAAGAGGGAGAAATAAGCAAAAAAAGTGCTACATTGCAGTTTAATTGAAGCTTTAGCCTGTTAATTTACTATTGACTCACAGAGATAATACAGAGATAATATTGAAACAATTCTCGCATAAAACCACCTGAAATAGTAACGTTTCTATATTTTTAACAAAACTAAATCACTTTCATCTGTTTATAGTGGTATAATCTGTATACAATGAATGTAAATATGCAGACTGCATAAAATCTTTTGTCGGAATAATATGAATAAGATTGCAATAATAGGGAATTACCCCCCCCGTAAATGTGGTATTGCCACATTTACAAAAGATTTAAATGACGGAATAAAGGAGAATGGTGTGACCACAGCAGTGGTAGCGATGAATGACGGATTAAACAGGTATGATTACCCTGATGATGTGGTCTTTGAGATTGAGCAGAATGTGATGGCCTCCTATATCAACGCTGCTGAATACCTTAACTCTAATAATTTCGATGCGGTGATCGTGCAGCATGAGTTTGGTATTTACGGTGGTCAGGATGGCATACACATCATTCAACTGCTGAAACGTCTGCGCATACCCGTCGTCGTCACGCTGCATACCGTGTTGGATGATCCCACAGAAAACCAGAGGCATGTGGTCAACGAACTGGCACGCATCTCTCAAAAGCTGGTTTGTATCTCGCAAAAGGGCATCGACCTACTCCGTAGTGTCTACGAAATACCGGACACAAAATGTATACACATACACCATGGGGTGCATCAGAATGGAACCAAAGATATCTTCAGCCTCAGAAAGAAGCTGGGCGTTGAACATAAGAAGGTGCTGCTTACTTTTGGGCTACTCTCCAGGAATAAATCTATTGAAGTAGTTATCAATGCGTTGCCTGAAGTTATAAAAAAACATCCCGATACAGTTTATATCGTTCTGGGAGCTACACACCCTCATGTGATAAAGCATGAAGGTGAAGATTACCGGCTCATGCTCATCAGGCTGGTGAACAAGTTGAATCTGGAGAACAATGTGATCTTCATCAACCGGTTTGTCTCCAACGAGGAGTTGTTCAGTTACCTGGAACTGTGTGACATCTATGTGATTCCTTACCTGGGTGAGAAGCAGATCTCATCGGGGACACTCATCTACACTATGGCTGCAGCTAAACCTATCATCTCCACTCCCTTCTGGTACGCAAAAGAGATGCTTGCCAATGAGAGAGGGTTGTTGTTCGATTTTAAAAATGCTGATCAGCTGGCTGAAAGAATCAATGAGCTGCTGGATGATGAAACAAAACGAAAAACCATCGCTCAAAACGCGTTTAACCTGGCCAGTGAGTGTTATTGGCCCAAGATAGGCAGACAGTATTACGACCTTGTAGAGAAGATGATAGCCGAAGACAGCGTCAGAGCGCTCTCTGAGCCTGCGGCAGTGATTGAATCGAAATTTGTACTTCCCCCCATCAAGCTGGATCATCTCCATGTACTGACAGATTACACAGGGATCCTGCAACATGCTAAATTCAATGTACCCGACAGGAATCATGGTTACTGCACTGATGATAATGCCCGGGCGTTGTTGTTGGCGGTGATGCTGCAGAACGAAATACAGGATGTGGATGAACTCAACAGGCTCACCAGCATCTACCTCTCGTTCATTGATTATGCCTTCAATCCAGAAACCGGTAAATTCAGAAACTTCATGAACTATGAAAGGCAGTGGTTGGAGCGGGAGGGGTCTGAAGACAGTATAGGCAGAGCAGCGTGGGCTCTTGGATTCACCTCAGCCTACACAAATGTGTGTAACTTCTATCATCACTCCAACTACCTGTTTGAGAAAGTATTGCCTCAGATAGATATGTTGACCCATCCACGTGCATTGTCATATGCCACCCTGGGGCTGGCTCATCACGCCAAAATACATGGTGATGCAGAAGTGATTGAAAAACTTGTTGCATCTACGAAGAAACTATATACCCTGTTTGATAAAACAATAGATGAGGAGTGGCTCTGGTTTGATGAGAAGGTGAGCTATGCCAACAGTCGCATACCTCATGCCATGATCCATGCAGGGATCTTTTTAAAAGAGGAGAAGCTGATAAGTCGGGGCCTGAAGGTACTGGACTGGCTGATCGAAAAACAATTCAGCAATGAGATCTTCTCACCTGTGGGCAATGAGGGATGGCTCACCCCACAAGGGAAAGCACACTTCGATCAGCAGCCCCTCGAAGCCAACGGCATGATTGATGCCTGTCTCCAGGCGGAGGAGTTTAAGAAGGATGGTACATATGCTGACTATGCACTGAAAGCTTTTTACTGGTTCACAGGTGAGAATGACTGTGCACAGCCTGTCTATGATTTTGCCACGGGTGGCTGTCGCGACGGTCTTCACCCGGGAGGGGTGAACCTGAACCAGGGAGCCGAATCCACAATCTCATGGCTTATGTCATTGATGAGCATCTCTTTCTATCTTCGTCACAAAAATAATTTACTGGTATGATACAAATGCACCGACATCCCATACAAATAGTACCCTCTTCGAGGCGGACACTGGTACGCCCCTTTATTCCAGGCCGCAAGTCACAGGTGGACCATATTCTGTTAAGAGCCTTCTCGATCCCGCAGAACGAACGTCTTCCAATACTCGAAAGTATCTATGAAAGGATTGAAGTACCTGCGGAGAGATTCCGACAGATATTCCTGAAACATTACGGTTTCATAGAGCACCGCATGCCCACGAATATGAAGCTGACCGATGATGATAAACGATTCATCGGTTCCTTCTTCACCCAGCAATATGCATTGGAATCTACCGCGCTCTTCAATCCATCCATCGTACCTCATCCCGTGCAGGATAAAAAGGGTGTACTCCGCTTTATCGTCAGCCTCAGGGCTATCGGTGAAGGTCATATCTCATCCATCACCTTTATGGAAGGTGAAATAGATGCCGATTGCAATATCACTGTAGCAGAAAATTCACCGGTAATTTACGAGCCCGAGCGTACCCAGCATTATTATGAGAAGAAGCAGTTTACAAAGAAGGCACATGAGCTGGGAATACTGACCAGTTTGAACAGACCATTGATTGATGGTATGCCCGATGAGTTTTCTTATGAAGAGCTGTCGAAAGTGATCAGCAGGGCATTCAAGGAGAATATAACCGTCAGTACGGAAGAGCTTGAGGCCTCTATGAACAACATCCGGTCGCTGGCTCTCTCTAATTTCTCGCTTGATTTTCCCACGGACAATATCACAGAAAGGGCTATCTACCCTGCCTCACCCTCGCAGAGTAACGGGCTGGAGGATGCCCGGTTTGTACGGTTCACGCAGGAGGACCAGCGTGTGATCTACTATGCTACCTTCACGGCATACAATGGAAAGACCATCATGCCGGAGATGCTGGAGACAGTCGATTTCAAACAATTCAGGATCTCCACGCTCAACGGACCGGCAGTAAGCAACAAAGGGATGGCTCTATTTCCGAGGAAGATAGATGGGAATTACATGATGCTGGGACGTCAGGACAATGAATCACTCTATATCATGAAATCGGATAATCTCTATTTCTGGTATGATTATCAGCCGTTGATGAAACCTACCTACGAGTGGGAACTGATACAGATAGGCAACTGCGGCTCCCCCATTGAGATCGATGAGGGGTGGCTGGTGATCACGCATGGTGTGGGGCCTGTAAGAACCTACTCGCTGGGAGCGCTGCTACTCGATAAAGAAGATCCGCTAAAGGTGATCGGGCGGCTAAAAAAGCCATTGCTCACACCCACTAAAGAGGAGAGCTCAGGCTATGTCCCCAATGTGATTTACACCTGTGGTGCCATGGTGATGGACCGCACGCTTATACTACCCTATGCCATTGGAGATGTGTTGACGACCTTTGCCACTATAAGTCTGGATGAGTTATTGGAAGAAATGAAGATATGAAGATAGCAATGTTATCACCTATCGCCTGGCGCACTCCTCCCGTCCACTACGGCCCATGGGAGCTGGTCACTTCACTGTTGACGGAGGAATTGGTAAAAAACGGGGTTGATGTTACTCTCTTCGCTACAGGCGATTCCATCACAGGAGCTACACTGAAGTCGGTTTGTCCCAGGGGATATGAGGAGGATAAACATATCGACGCCAAGGTGTGGGAGTGCCTGCACATCTCCAGCTGCTTCGATCATGCGGATGAGTTTGATCTCATACACAACCAGTTCGATTTCCTGCCTTTATCCTACTCAGGCCTGACTGACACACCGGTCGTAACCACCATACATGGTTTCTCCTCACCGCGCATTATGCCGGTCTTTAAAAAGTATAATCACCGCACGCACTACGTGTCGATAAGTGATGCAGACCGATCGCCCGAACTGGATTATATTTCCACCATTCACCACGGTATTGACACTGATCACTTCACCTATAACGCCCAACCTGCGGGTGACTACATGCTCTACTACGGTCGTATTCACCCTGACAAAGGAACAAAAGAGGCAGTAGAGATCGCGCTGGCACTGAAAATACGGCTACTCATTGCCGGGATCATTCAGGATGAAGGCTATTTCAACATGCATGTAAAACCTTTTTTGAAAGAGGGGAAAATAGAATATATAGGCAGTATAGGTGACGACAGGCGAGATGCTTTACTGGGTAATGCCATGCTGCTGTTGCATCCTATCAGTTTCAATGAACCTTTCGGCCTCTCCATTGTGGAGGCGATGGCATGCGGTACACCGGTAGTGGCTTATAATAAGGGAAGTATGCCTGAACTTATCATTGATGGTGAGACTGGATTCCTTGTGGAGAACAAGGAGGAAGCCATAGAGAAAATAAAGAGTATAGACAGCATCAGTCGTCACTCCTGCAGAGAGCATGTGGAGCAAAACTTCAGCAAGGAGATCATGGCGAAGCGATATATCGAAGTGTACGATAAAATTGTGAACGGGTATGTCAGCTGAACAGGATTATTTATCTATCCAAAATCAATAGAGGATAGTATGAGAGGTAAGCTTCTGTTTGTTTTATGATCGGAATGATCACTGCTCCTCCTTCTTTTTCTCCTTACTCATCTCCAGGATCCATAAGACGACCCCTACTATCACCACCACAATGGTGATGATTGGAAAGAAACCCAATATGTATTCCCATCCTCTCCATGCTCCAAAAAGGAGATATCCGGCAGCCAACAGTACTCCGGCTAATGTCGCCAGGATGGTAGCCGTACTTTTTTTCAGTCGTGTCATTATCTATATTACATTGGTTTTGTCTTCCTGCAAAATTAACTGTTTTTTCCAGAAGAAGCACTTTTCTTCAAACATAAATGACGTTGGAACTGTTTATAACTATAATATATATAAATTGAAAATATGAATAACAAAATCATTGAAGCGTTTATACTAGCCGTCGGATTGGCACTGATAGGTTTCATGATCAATGCCGGCATCAGCAATTTTAAAGACAGAGACCGTGTGGTGAGTGTGAAGGGGCTGGCCGAGATGGAGGTAGCGGCAGATAAGGTAGTATGGCCCTTGATGTACAAGGAGTTGGGAAACGATCTGCTGACGTTATATAACAATATTCAAACAAAAAACAATACCATCGTCGCTTTCCTGAAGGCCAATGGTGTCACTGAGGAGGAGTTAAGTGTGGCGGCACCGGAGATCATTGACATGGAGGCTGAGCGTTATTCCGCACAAGCACCTCAATACCGCTATAATGCCACATCGGTTATCACAGTCACCTCTAAAGATGTGGAGAAAATACGCGGGCTGATCTCGGGGCAGACAGAACTACTGAAACAGGGTGTTGCCATCACCGGAGGTGATTATCGCTTTAACACCCTTTACGAATTTACGGGTTTGAATGACATCAAACCACAGATGATTGAGGAGGCGACCAAAAATGCTAGATTAGCCGCAGAGAAATTTGCCATCGACTCGGGAAGTAAACTGGGAAAAATACGGGATGCTTCACAGGGTCAGTTCACCATTTCTGACCGGGATGCCAACACACCATTCATCAAGAACGTGCGTGTGGTTACCACGATCAATTACTATCTTAAAAATTGAATATCATACAGGAGAAGGTTTCATCACATTGAAAACCTTCTTCCGGCTTTTATCAGATCCATATATCTCTCCCGGCTGAAAGAGTAATAGTAAGCTCCCCTCTTAGAGCTTTCCTTGTCTTTCAATTCCAGTTTATCGAGCAGATCCATGGTCCCCAGCTTCTTTCGGAAATTACGCTTATCAAGCGGTATCTGGTAGATCGCTTCATACAGGTCCTGCAAAGCAGGTAGGGTGAATTTCTCATCAAAGAAATTGAAGATGACGGGCTCCGTAGATACCTTGTACTGCAGAAGTGTCAGGGCATCCCGTACCATACGGTTGTGATCGAACACCAGTTCCGGGAGCTCTGTCACATTGATCCATCTGGCATCGAACTTACGTGCCAGCGTGGTGTCGAAATTCTCCATCTTGACCAGTGCATAGAAGGCAACGGATATAACCCTGCCGCCGGAATCGCGCTCAACCTCTCCATAGGCACCCACCTGTTCCATGTAGATGTTTTTCTGTTGTGTGTAACGGAAGAGTACTTTCTCAGCTGCATGGGTAAGGCTCTCATTCTCTTCCATAAACCCACCCATGAGCGACCATTCGTTTTTCAGTGGTTCAACAGGGCGACGGGTAAGCAGCACGTGAAGTTCCTTTTTCCTGAAACCAAAAATGATGCAATCCACAGCTATCAGAAAATGTGTGTTGTTCTCGTAATATGATGGTAACATATCGATTAAGGTAAATGAATAAAATCGAAAAAGGCCGGAAGCATCACCCCTGAGGGTTTCAGCTTCCAACCATTGTTTCACAGCTATAACCTACAGCTTACGTGCGCCATCACTGATGACTACATCATACACCTTCGGTTCATGCCCATACTTAGCACTGAATTGTTCCTTCGCATCCCTGATGAATGAATCGTACAACTCATCTTTCACCAGGTTGATGGTGCAGCCACCGAAGCCGCCACCCATCACGCGGGACCCGGTAACTCCATGCTCACGGGCTACATCGTTGAGGAAATCAAGCTCATCACAGCTCACCTCGTACAACTTGCTCATGCCATGATGTGTCTCATACATCTTCTCTCCTACGGTCAGATAATCACCGCGTTCAAGCGCATCGCTGACATCTCTAACACGCTGTGTCTCTTCAATCACATACTGAGCACGCATGAAATCCTCGGCTGAGATTTCATCCTTCACCTCGTTCAGCATCTCCATCGATGCATCACGCAGGAATTCCACTTCCGGATGACGTTTGGCGATTGTCCTTGCCGCATGTTCGCATGATTCGCGACGTTTGTTGTAGGCAGAGGAAGCCAGCTCATGTTTCACCGCCGTATCCAGCAGTACCAGCTTATAACCCTCGGGATCGAAGGGGAAATAGGCGTACTCCATTGTTTTGGTGTCGAGACGTATCAGATGTCCCTTCTTACCGAAGATGGAAGCGAACTGGTCCATGATACCACATTTAACCCCCACATAATTGTGTTCAGTGCTTTGTCCGATGCGGGCAAGCTCAAACTGATCGATGCCCAGGTTCAGCAGATCATTCAATGCGTATGCATAGGTGCTCTCCAGGGCGGCAGATGAGGACATCCCCGCTCCCAGTGGTACATCACCCGAGAAAACCGTGTCAAAGGCTTTCACACTTCCACCTCTTTTGATGATCTCACGGCAGACCCCGAAGATATATTTCGCCCACCCTTCTTTGGGCAGATCCTCTTCATTGAGTCCGAACTCGGTAGCCTCATCCAGGTCGATTGCATATGCCCTCACCTTGTCAGTACCGTTAAAACGTATGGCGGCAATCATTCCCTTATCGATTGCTCCGGGGAATACAAAGCTTCCATTGTAATCGGTATGCTCACCTATCAGGTTGACACGACCGGGAGAGGTATATACCCCGGGAGTTTCGTTGCCGTATCTGTGCTGAAAAGAGGTGACAATTTCGTTTTTTGTCATATTCTATTTTAATAATTATTAGTCTTCAACGGGCACGCTCTGAGGAGCTGTTCCCAGGGGTACATCATCTACATCCTCTACTGAGATGTTACGGTTTACATTCTTTGAACCGATGACGGCATAATAGAAGAGGTAGCCAAGACCAATAAACACTACCCAGTAACTGGGCAGATAGCCGGCAGCATCAGCCACACCACCCTGGATGGCGGGAACGATTCCCCCGCCGGAAACAAGTACCATAAATATACCTGAAGCAGCAGCAGTAAACTTACCCAACCCTTCTACGGCAAGGTTGAAGATACCACCCCACATGATCGATGTACAGAGACCTACCAGCACAATATACATAGCATTGATGGGTACCTCTGCAAAACCGAAGGAGAGGGCTCCGGCACTTCGCTCCAGCACAGGCAATGAGACCATCGTCGAGGTGGAAGAGAAGATAGCCAGCAGAATCAATATCATTCCTACAAAAGAAGCGACAGTAAGCATCGCTTTACTGGATACCTTGCTACCAATGGAGGCACCTATCAGTCGTCCGGCCAGCATAAGTAACCAGTAGGTACCTGCCACAACACCGGCAATGGTTTTACCCACTTCGGGAAGGTCTGAGAGCCAGTAGATCATCACTCCTGGTGTACCCACTTCCACGCCTACATAGACGAAGATGGCGATGGCACCAAATACAAAATGCCTGAACTTCAGTGCACCTGTCATAAGCTTTTTCAGTGAATCCTTGTTTTTTGTAATATAGGGTTCAGGGATGTTCACAGCAAGCAACACAAAGAAAACCAGGGCAAATACACCCATGGCGATATACATCACCGGGAACACATCCTTGATATTGGCTTTGGCAGCTTCTCCGATCAATACACCCACGAAAGCAGGGGTGAAGGTAGCCATCACTGAATTGAAAGAGCCACCCACCTGAATAAGCTGATTTCCTTTGTTACCGCCGCCACCCAGTGTGTTCAGCATGGGATTCACGACAATATTCAGCAGACACATGGAGAAACCGGCAATGAACGCTCCCAACAGATATACCCCGAAGGCAGTGCTCTGTGGTGAGTGTCCTGAGAGGTATTGAATGGAGATACCCACGAACCCAACAGCAATCGCAATAAGGGCTGTTTTCTTATACCCTACGCGTTGCAATAATATACCACCCGGTATTCCCATCACAGCATAAGCAATAAAGTTGGCCAGATTACCAAGCAATCCCTGGAAGTTTGAAGCCCCGAATTGTTCTTTTAATACTTGTCCCATCGGTGCTGCCAGGTTGGTCACAAATGAGATCATCCCGAAGAGTGCAATCATCATGATGATGGGCACTATCCGATTCGTTTTCTGATCAGTAGTTGTATTCATTTTTTTAAAAATTAATTAATTAGCAAATCCTATATGAAAAATAATCGATTCTGTGTTATACTGAAAACCTGTAGGTTGTTCTTGACTCGAACAGCTCCTCAGGTCGTAAGACGACAGAAGGATACTGCGGTTTGTGAATACTGTCAGGGTAATGCTGTGTTTCAAAGCATACAGCCGAACGACGGGGGTAATGCCTGCCCTTCTTGCCGGCAAAGTTACCGGTCATCCAATTACCTGTATATACCTGTACACCGGGTTCTGTCGTGAACATCTCCATCTTTATTCCTGTTTTGGGGGATTCACATATACCCACATAGGAGTATTCATCTTCACCGTTTTTATTCAGCACGAAAGTATGATCATACCCATTGCCAAATACCAACTGCTCAAAATCATCATTGATCCGCTCTCCCAACGTGTGGGGTTCGGTGAAATCCATTGGTGTACCTTTCACCGGCCCGGCATCGCCATAGGGTATGGCCGTTTCATCGGTAGGCAGATAGCTCTCTGCATTCAGCATGAGCAGATGATCACCGATGTATTCATCACCTTGTCCCGAGAGATTGAAATAGGAATGATTGGTAAGATTCAGGATGGTCGTTTTGTCAGTGGTTGCACTGTAGTGGATATCTAAGGCATTATCTTCTGTAAGTGTATATGTGAGGGTCACCGACAGATTTCCCGGGAAGCCTTCCTCTCCGTCCGCGGAGAGATAAAACAACTCAATACGGGTGTCAGACACATTTTTCACCTCCCATACCA
Source organism: Proteiniphilum sp. (assembly GCA_015478855.1). GTDB lineage: Bacteria > Bacteroidota > Bacteroidia > Bacteroidales > Dysgonomonadaceae > Proteiniphilum. Next base: position 131,342 of record JADMKJ010000026.1, on the reverse strand, counting down.
CGGCGTTAAATCCCTTGATGCCACCGTGAAGTGAGTTGGGTCCGTTGTTCACGGCGAGGATGTACTCCTCACCTTCCAGCGTGAATCGACCATTGGCTATTCTGTTCCCTGTTCTGCCGCATATAGCTCCAAAATAGGGCTCTTCCGATGTCAGGTAGTCGTCGATGGAGGGATGTCCCAACACGACATCAGTTAATATGCCGTCTTTATCGGGTACCATCAACGATACTATTTTTGCTCCGTAGTTTGTAATTGTGACTTCACTTCCCACTTTGTTAGTCAAAGTGTATAATCCGGTTTGCTTGCCATCCACTATTTTTTTAAAAGCTTCGACCAACAAACCGGACTTGCTATACATTCCATTCATGTAATTTCCCTGGTTTTAAATTAAGATGCAGATGAAGATTGATCTTTTTGAAATTGGTGTAAAATTAACACAGTATTTATAAAACACCTAATAAAAAATTGTGTTATAAAACATAGGCGATGTTAATTTACATTCAATCTTATCTATAATCATAAGAAAAATAATCATCTGGATCTATTTTATTCATTCCTATTTAAATCACTATATCATCTGAGGCATTTATCTTTTTCGTCACTAAAACTTTATCCATCTTGTTTCCGTCAACATCAATTATCTCGAAGAGCAGATTATCGTATTCAAATTTATCTCCCACACTAGGAATCTTGTTGATACATGCAAATACAAAACCGGCGACAGTAGAATAATCGATTCTATCGAAATCGATGATAAAATCTTCATCCAGCTGTGTCAGCATCTCAATAGGTGCCTCGCCGCTTACCAGAGCAGACTGATCGTCACGAATAAAGAGAAGCGGTTCGGCTTTCTCATCATCAGTCTCTTCCGGTATGGCGCCCACCAGATTCTCAAAGATATCATGAATGGTGATGATCCCATCGAGACTACCATACTCATCTACCACTACGGCTATAAATTTATGGTTATTTTTAAAATTCTCAAGCACTTTCTGTGCACGTAGTGTATTGGGGACGATGATGGGTTCCAGCAAGAGCTCCTCAATCGTAAACGGTTCATTGTTATTGAGCCTCAGTAGAAAATCTCTCATGGAGATGGTACCAACAAATTCATCGATCTTTTTTCTGCAGGCAAGGATCTTACTGTGTTTAGTCTGCAGGAGATCGTGAATGATAACCTCTCTGTTTTTGTCAATATCAACCCACTCCACATCCGTACGGTGTGTCATAAGATGAATAGCACGTTTATCTGAAAAATAGAATACCTGCTCATGGATGATGTTCTCTTCTGCATTGATCACCCCTTCGTGGGAAGCTGTTTTTAACATGGCACGCAATTCCATTTCTGAGATGACCTCATCTTTAGGTTTTAAACCGATCAACCTGTTGACAAAGTTGGTTGAGAATGCCAGTAGTTTCACGAACGGATAAAAGATGATGCTGACCACATGTATAGACGGCGATACAGCGATAGCCATCTTTTCTGCGTTGTTCAGTGCAATCGTTTTTGGCACCAGCTCGCCTATCACTATGGAAACATAGGTGATGAGAAATACCACAATCACCATGGAGATAACTTCGGCAAAAGGTGCTGTCGCAGCGAACTGATCGAAGAACGGAACCAGGTAACCGGCAAATGCCTGTCCACCGTAGGCTCCGTTGATAATACCTATTAAGGTGATCCCCACCTGTACAGAGGAGAGGAAATTATCAGGATCAGCCCTCAGCATCAACGCTCGTTTTGCACCCTTTTTTCCTCTCTTGCGTTCCGTCTCCAGTTTGTTTTTCCTTGCAGAAACAATCGCTATCTCTGAAAGTGCAAAAAAACCGTTGAGTAAGATAAGAAAAAGAACAATGACAAAATCAATCCACATAATCAGTTGGTTGAGTGAGATTATATCCGGCCCGGGAGGTTACCACAAAGGAGAGGGATAAACACCACTATCAGCCAGATTTTTAAGTTTAGCAACTACTTCAGGACGATCATCGGCGTAAGTTACACCGAACCATTTCGAGGGTGTGTCCAGTACTTTAACGGTAGCAGTACCTTTCTGGATGAGCTGATTCACCAGCAGGGGAATGAAAAACTCAGCCTTGAGATTGTCTGCATTTTCATTCAGGAAGGTCACGAAAGATTCGTCAGAGTAGCTGAAGTAGTCAGGTGTAAATCCCCACATGTTCATCGACACAGGTGTATGATCATCAATTGCCACCCAGTGGTCATTTTCATCTTTATAACTCACTTTCCCATCCACCCGCATGACCTGTGTACGTTCCACCACACCGGTGAGATTGCCGTTTGTATCTGTCTCACACACACCCCGTGCCACCGTACCGCTTTCAGACAATGTGTTTCCAACACGATAGCCAACCATACAGTATTTGTTTTCACTCTCCTGCAGTGTTGTGAGAAAGTCGGCCAGCACCTTGAAGCTCTCACGTCCGTAAAAATCATCGGCATTAATTACCACAAAGGGTTCATGAATCACCTCTTTCCCCATCATTACCGCATGATTGGTACCCCATGGTTTCACTCTCTCAGGGTGAGGCGTAAATCCTTCCGGAAGCATATCCAGTTCCTGAAAAACAAGTTCTACAGGTATCTTTTGTTCGTACTTTCTTACGATTTTTTCTCTGAACTCTTCTTCAAACGATTTGCGGATCACAAAGACCAGCTTTCCAAAGCCGGCGTTTACCGCATCGTAGATGGAGTAATCCATAATTGTTTCACCGCCGGGGCCGAGACCATCCAGCTGTTTCAATCCTCCATAACGGCTTCCCATGCCTGCTGCCAATACAAATAAAGTAGGTTTCATTCAATTATTCTGATTAGTTCATTAGAATTTCTTGTCAAGGATGCTTGAAAGGCATCGAACGATCTAAGACACCTTTGTGTCGTTAAAAATAGCTTAATGAATATTTTTTTATACGAAAAATTCATTTGCTCATTTCATCGTATTATTACAAAAATGATTTTGTGTTTATTCCACAAATGTAAGATTTTTATGTATATCAGGGAAAAGAAAAATGATTTAATTCATGATTCGAACGCTCTTTTGAGATGCGACACCTCTGTTTTCATCAATAAAGAAGATACAATGCATCCTCCTGTGATGTCAGCGGGTGATCTTTAAATAATATCCCCTGCCAATGAGTCTGTTTAAAAAAAGTTTACCTTTGTACATTCACATCACAATGAAAGCAATATGGCAGCAGACTTCAACAATTTAGTAAACGAGTGTTCCTTCACTACTGCCCGAAGTAGCGGCAGTGGCGGGCAGCATGTAAACAAAGTAGAAACAAAAGTGACCCTGTTGTTTAATATTTTGAATTCACAAACACTCACGGAAAAACAAAAAATTGTGATTAATGAAAAACTAAAGAACAGAATTAACAAAGATGGAATCTTGCAGCTTACAAGCGAAACTGAGCGCAGTCAGCCAAAAAACAGAAAAGCAGTGATCGATAAATTTATTACGCTCATCGAGAGAGCACTCCAGCCTGTAAAAAAGAGAAAAGCAACAAAGCCGTCTGCAGCATCTATCAAAAAAAGACTGGAGAGAAAAAAACAGCTGAGTGAAAAGAAAAGCATCCGAAGAGGTACTATTGAGGGGTGATGATCACCTGACAGACTGATTAACGACTGCTTCAAAAGTGTGCCACAGATTCTCATCCGGCACAGGAGCAGTCACCTCAATCACCTCTTTCGATACCGGATGAATAAAGGAGATGGTACGGGCATGCAGGCTGATGCTCCCATCGGGATTAGATCGCTCCGCACCATATTTCAGATCACCTTTGATGGGTGATCCTATTTTAGACAGCTGACATCGTATCTGATGATGACGCCCTGTCTCCAGGTCAACTTCCAGCAAATAATATTTCTCGGAGGTGCTGATCAGCTTATAATGTAACACTGCTTTTTTCGTGTGGGCTTTTTCAATATCGTATGCAGTGGATTTATTGTTCTTTTCGTTTTTAATCAGATAATGGGTTAACCGGTCCTCGTCCTTTAAGGGTCTTTTTTTTACAACAGCCCAATATGTTTTATCCACTTCCCCGTTTCGGAACATATCATTGAGGCGTGTCAATGCCTTGCTTGTTTTGGCAAATACCACCACCCCGCTTGTTGGACGGTCGAGACGATGGGTCACACCACAAAATACATTCCCCGGTTTGTTGTACTTCTCTTTCAGGTAATCCCTGATAATCTCTGACAAAGGTTTATCACCCGTTTTATCACCCTGCACAATCTCGGATGGTGCTTTGTTGACAATAATTATATGGTTGTCTTCGTATAATACTCTCATTCTATATCAGGATGAATGGTCATTAATTGAACTTTCGCATGTTAATAATTCTGTGGTAGATACAGCTAAAGATGAGGCCTACAAATGTTTTGTGGGAACCCATTGACCTCAAGGAATGTAAAAAGAGCTGCTGTTTGAATATTTTGTCATCCGAGAATTTAGCGGCATACAGAGCATGCGAAACTTTTATCATTAATTAATCAAAGGCACAAAGATAATCAATGTGCCTCTGAAAAAAATTATTTCTCTCTGTTTTGCGGCAATCACACCTGAAATCTCTTATGCTGCCGCAAACAGCATATCCTTTTATATCAGGTATTCATTCCTCCGCAAACATGAATCACCTGGCCACTCACGTACGAAGATAGATCTGACGCAAGGAAAAGCGCTGCATTCGCAACATCTTCCGGCGTGCCTCCACGCCTCAGAGGTATTTGTTTAGCCCACTCATTGCGCACCTCTTCAGAGAGAGCTCCCGTCATTTCGGTAATGATAAACCCGGGTGCAATGGCATTGGCACGTACTCCTCTTGAGCCAAGCTCCTTGGCTACCGATTTAGCCAGGCCAATCATCCCTGCTTTTGAAGCAGAATAGTTCGCCTGTCCGGCATTTCCCGATACACCCACAACAGAGCTCATGTTCACAATGCTTCCCGTTCTCTGACGCATCATCACCGGCGTGACGGCATGTATAAAGTTAAACGCTGATTTAAGGTTCACGTTAATCACAGCATCCCATTGCTGTTCACTCATCCTCATCATCAATCCGTCTTTGGTTATTCCGGCATTATTTACCAGTACATCAATGCGTCCGAAATCCTTCATGATCTCTTCCACCACCTTGTGTGTTTCTTCAAAATTGGCAGCATTGGAGGCATATCCTTTGCATTTCACACCCATAGCGCTGATCTCATGCTCGGTTGCTTCACCCACTTCATCTATCGTTAAATCTGTAAACGCGATATTTGCTCCTTCAGTGGCAAATTTCAGCGCGATGGCTTTTCCTATACCACGTGCAGCACCGGTGATAACCGCCGTTTTTCCTTCTAGTAGTTTCATATGATTTTATTAAATATCTATTTGGTGTATAATCCTTTTAAAAGTATACTGGATATGATATCCCTGTCCTCTTTCTTGTTGTAATCAAGCTTCATCGCCCCCCGGATGGTAGGCACCTCCAGTCCCTTAAATGCGTAATGCAGTATTTCAGCTGTCTGCCGGGCATCTTTCAAATGGAAGATATTCTTATCGCATCCATCCTGAATGATTGTTTCCAGATAGTGAATCTCTTTCCTGTCGAACTCTTTACGGACGTTCTCCACCTGCCAGATATCTCTGAAGAAATCGGCACGCAGGTTACCGTTTCGGGTGACAACCTCTTTGATCGCACTTAAACGGGTAAATGCCATTAAAATCAACTTTTCATCAGCAGATATATCCCGTTTGCTCACCTCATCCAGCTTACTGTACAGAACGTTCAGCTCAGATTCAATCACGGCTTTATAAATGTCGTACTTACTACTGAAATAGGTATATAATGTCCTCCTGCCACGATGCGATGCCTCGGCAATATCGTTCATGGTTGTGTTCTCGACACCTTTTTTTGCGAAAAGCTGCCGTGCCACATCAATTAAATTCTTCTTTGTCTTGGAGATCGTTGCTGTCACCTTATCTGCACATTTATAATATATATGTGCAAAAATAAAACAAAGATTTCAAATTACGAAAGTAATTTCCTGAAAAAATGATTGTATATGGCCGAAAACAGCATGAATTATAAAAAGTCAACCTTTCTTCTTCTGTGAATGTATCAGTGAGGCAGCTTCACACACCTCTTTATACCACACCTCTCCAAATCTCCTTATCAAAGGCTCTCTTAAAAAACGGTAGATAGGCAATCCTTCTTTTCGTCCCAGCTTAACTGCTGGCTTACATACCGACCATCGGTGATAATTCACCGCTGTAAAATCAGCGTACTCGGTAAGCCTGATCGGATAAAGATGGCAGGATAGAGGCTTCTGCACGTCGGTTAATCCTTCTCTGTAGGCAGTGTCTATCGCACATTTACATACACCATCGTCATCGAACCAGGTAAACACGCACTCCTCACCATTGATGATGGATGTAACCAGCTCACCGTCCACATCAGTGTAAGCTATCCCCTGCTCACTGATGAGTGCCTGTGCTTCTGGTGAGAGCATATGCCGGATTACAGGCAGGATGTTATTAATCTGTTCATACTCTTCATGTGTGAGTGGTGCTCCCGATTCTCCGTCAACACAACATTGTCCCTTGCATTTGCAGAGATCACATATAAATTGTTCTTCGAATATTTCGTCTGATAGTAACGTTTGTTGTATCTGTATCATATTATTTTAGAATGACTGCTGTCATCAATGTGAATGGATCGTTTTTTATAAAATTTGCTGAACAGAAGAAAAGTAAGCAGAGCACTCACAAGCGCTCCTGCAACAAAAGGAAGGGTTATAGACAGATCATTCAGGTTTCTGAACCATCCGGCATCCCTCCAGAGGTAATTCATCACCAGCACCGTGGCATTATTGATGAAATGAAAAAAGATTGGAATCCACAGGTTTCCGGTATAGAGAAACAGATAGCCGAGTAAAGCACCGAGAAAAAGCCTTGGCAGAAAGCCATAAAACTGAAAGTGAACAAGACTAAAGATCAATGATGCAACCCAAACGGCTGCATGCCTGCTACGAAACTTTTCAAGCATAAATTGTTGGAGGGCACCGCGGAAAAACAACTCTTCCGACACAGCCGCCAATCCAGCTACAATCACCAGGTTCAAAAGCAACCTCCCGATAGTATCAACCGATAACAGAAGATGGGTAGTCTCCAGTGCCGCATCTTCCATAGATCGCATCACCTCTTCCACACCACTCATTGATTGCGGCAACACTAAACCTCTGTTCCATTGTGAAAGGAATGACGCAAAAAGAAAGGAAACGAGAAACAGTAACAATGCAAAAAAAACATCTTCTGTCATTTTTCTGCTCTTTTCGATCTTAAGATAATGCAAGGGTGACGGATGCGTCATGGCCGTCACTAAAAAAGCAGGCAATGCAATGGCCAGGACCGATTGTAATACCGAACTCACATATATCGATACGACCATGTCTCCATTGCTCAGCGCAGGTATCATGAGTACAAATCTGATCAGAACAGCTGTCGCCATTAAGCCGAATAACAAAAAAAGAAACAGAAAAACTATTTTTGTGGATGGTGAGGCTGAAGTTAGTATTTGTCGCATATCATCAGTAATGAAGTGCAAAGATAGCAGTTTTTTGCATCTTCAAACCTCCGTGAATAGATGGATTTTGTCAGAATGAATATTTTTTTTGCAAATTGAAAGAATAACACTAATTTTGCACTCTTATTTAAAAATATTTCAATCTGTTGAAATATACCCACTTTCAATAAAAACCACTCATTCATATGAAGTCAACACTGAATAAAACGAACGATGTAAACGGAACCATCGTCATTGAACTGGAAAAAGCAGACTATCAGGAAAAGGTAGATAAGTCTTTAAACCAATATCGCCAAAAAGCAAACATTCCGGGTTTCCGTCAGGGTAAGGTACCCAGGAGCGTAATCCAGAAGATGTATGGTAAAGCCGTCCTGGTTGATGAGATCAATAAAATAGTTACAGATGAACTGGGCAACTACATCCGTGAGAACAAACTGAAGATCCTGGGTGAACCCATCTCTGATGACAGTGAAGAGAAACAGGTTGATCTGGAGAATGATGAGCTGATGAAATTCTATTTCGATATAGCACTCACGCCTGAGTTTGAGCTAACACTCGACAAGAGCACTGAACTCACATGGTATAATGTGAAACTGGAAGATGATCTGTTTGAGAAGCAGATGGATGCCTACAGACAAAATTATGGCACCTATGCATCTATCGACGGAGAAGCAAAAGATACCGACCTGATCAAGGGAACACTCACCGAAGTGGATGGAGATGCAGATAAAGACAATGGACTGGTGATTGAAAACGCCATCCTGATGCCGTCGTACCTGAAGGATGAAACCGTGAAGAGTAGTTTTATCGGTGCTAAAGTGGGTGACAGTGTGGTGTTCAATCCGAAAACAGCATACGACAACAACGAAGCAGAGGTGGCATCACTGCTGCAGACCACAAAAGACAAAGTGGCAGATATCAATTGCGACTTTCGTTTCGACATCAGTGAGGTGACCCGCTATCAGGAAGCTGAATTGAACCAGGAACTGTTTGACAAAGTGCTGGGAGAAGGTATCGTAACCACTGAGGAGGAGTTCAGAACAAGGGTTGCGTCTGAGTTAAGCAATCAGTTTAAGCCCAATGTGGATCATCTTTTCATTCACGAAGCACGTGATATCATCGTGGAGAAGATGAAGGATGTACAATTCCCCGACGCATTTCTGAAACGCTGGTTACTGGAATCGAGTGAAGAGAGAACAGCCGAGCAGGTTGAAGAGGATTACCCGAAGATACTGGAGGATCTCAAATTTCATATTGCCAAACAGAAGATTGTGGAAGAGCATGAGATCAAGGTTGAGTTCTCCGATATTGAGGCGCTGGCCGCAGAGGTGGCAAAAGCACAGTTTGCTCAGTACGGGATGACCAACCTGCCGGCAGATGTATTGCAGAACTATACCAAGAGCCTCCTCGAAAAAGAGGAATCGGTGCAGAACCTTGTTGAGAGAGCCACAGAAGATAAAATCATCAACTGGCTCAAAGAAAATGTGACAGTGGTAGATAAAGAGATCACTTCATCAGCATTCAATGACATGATGAATGAACATGCTCATCGGCATGGTGAACAAACAGGAGACGAAGCTACCGAAGCAACTGAAACAGCAGACGAACAAGCATAAGCATATTGTCCATAGAGCAGGGTTTTTCAGGTTTTCATTTGGTATTTCAATAATTCGTTCTATTTTTGTTATACCAATGTGTGCGCGGAAGACAATGTTCAGTGAGACTATGGCATTCTATTTGCAACAGTCGTTCGGGTAGTTCAAGGTGAATTATTGAAACAAAAATTATGGAAAACGAATTTAGAAAATATGCGGTGAAGCATCTGGGCATGAGCGGCTCCAGGTTAGACAGTTATATGAACATAACCAGTCAGGGTGGGTACATCTCCCCGACAATCATCGAGGAACGTCAGCTCAATGTGGCACAGATGGATGTTTTTTCCCGATTGATGATGGATCGCATCATCTTTCTCGGTACTGCTATAGATGACTATACAGCCAACGTGATTCAGGCACAGTTGCTCTATCTTGATTCTGCCGATGCGGGAAAGGATATATCAATCTATATTAATTCTCCCGGGGGATCGGTTTATGCCGGTCTGGGAATTTATGACACCATGCAGTTCATCTCCAGCAATGTATCAACCATCTGTACAGGTATTGCAGCATCAATGGCAGCGGTGTTGCTTGTTGCCGGCAGCGAGAAGAAAAGGTTCGCCCTTACCCACTCGCGCGTGATGATCCATCAGCCTATGGGAGGTGTACAGGGTCAGGCTTCCGATATTGAGATCACCTACCGTGAGATCGCTAAAATTAAGGAAGAGCTTTATGCAATCATCTCAAAACACTCCGGAAAACCGGTCGAAGAAGTATCACATGATTCAGACCGTGATTTCTGGATGACTGCGGAAGAAGCAAAGGCCTACGGGATGGTGGATGATGTATTGGTCAAGAAGTAATCATTGATATATTCGATTCAAAAGACAGAGAATCAATATACTTCCGAATTAATAGAATTTTGTATATTGCATTTTCAGCATACGCTGCGTAACATCATCAAATATGGCAAAAAAAGCAAACAGCAGTAATCATTGCAGTTTCTGCGGAAGAAGTGAACAGGAAGTAAATCTGCTTATCTCCGGTATGACTGGTTATATTTGCGATATGTGTACCGAACAGGCACATGAGATCGTGAATGACTCGTTCAAGAGCAGTGGCAAATCAGATATGGATATCACCCTCTCCACTCTTCCCAAACCTGCTCAGATAAAAGAGTTCTTAGACCAGTATGTCATCCAGCAGGAGAACGCGAAGCGTTTTCTGTCGGTGTCAGTCTACAATCATTACAAACGTATATTACAGAAGAATGTGAAGGATGATATAGAGATTGAAAAATCAAATATCATCATGGTAGGTGCTACCGGTACAGGAAAGACACTCCTGGCACGAACAATTGCCAAGATGTTACATGTTCCGTTCACCATCGTTGATGCTACTGTACTTACAGAAGCGGGCTATGTGGGTGAGGACATTGAAAGTATCCTCACGCGATTGCTCCAGGTGGCTGATTACGATGTAAATGCGGCTGAAAGAGGTATCGTATTCATCGATGAGATTGACAAGATCGCCCGTAAAAGTGACAACCCCTCCATCACAAGGGATGTAAGCGGCGAGGGTGTACAACAGGGACTGCTGAAGCTACTGGAGGGCTCCGTGGTAAACGTTCCGCCCCAGGGTGGCAGGAAGCATCCTGAACAGCGCATGATTGCAGTGAACACCAAGAATATTCTGTTCATTTGTGGTGGTGCATTTGATGGAATTGAGAAGAAGATTGCACAGCGTTTGAACACACGTGTTGTAGGCTACGCCACCAGCAACGACAAAATGAATATCGACAGGAACAATCTGATGAAATATATCACTCCAGTCGATCTGAAATCGTTTGGCCTGATACCTGAAATTATCGGCCGTCTGCCTATTCTCACCTATCTGGAACCGTTGGATAGAGAGGCTCTGTTACGTATCCTTGTTGAACCAAAAAACTCGATTATCAAGCAATATGAGAAACTGTTTGAGATGGATGGGGTAACACTCACCTTTGAACAGGAAGCATATGGATATATTGTGGATAAAGCCATTGAATTCAAGCTGGGCGCCAGGGGTCTACGTTCAATTGTAGAGGCAATCATGATCGATGCCATGTTCACGCTTCCTTCTGAAGAGAAGAAAAAGCTACATGTTACGCACAAGTATGCTTTACAGCAATTGGAGAATTCTGATCATCACCATTTGAGAGTGGCTTGATCCGTTCCCAATCAAAGATTAAGAAATCCACCAGCCGGTAGAATGGTTATGGTGGTATGTTGAAAACGCATGTTCGACCTGCGTTTTTTTCATGGAAAAAATTATAGTGGAAATAAGGTGGATTAATTCATTTGGTATTTTGATTTTGTTATTGTATATATGAAATACTTTTTTAATTTTGTAACAACCTTTCGGTAACAACGTTTTTATCGCAGGCCTTACGTTCAATGGAAAAACAGGATATACTACACAAAAGATTAAAAAAATATTTCGGGTTCGATACGTTTAAAGGCAATCAACATTCCATTATCAACAGTATCTTATCCGGAAAGGATACTTTTGTTTTAATGCCCACCGGTGGAGGTAAATCACTTTGTTACCAGCTACCTGCACTTATGATGGAAGGTACGGCAATTATCATCTCACCGCTCATAGCACTGATGAAAAATCAGGTAGACGCTATGCGCAGTTACAGTGAGGAAGATGGTATTGCCCACTTTTTGAACTCGTCGCTTAATAAGCAGGAGATTGAACAGGTAAAAAAAGATATTCTGTCGGGTAAAACCAAGATGCTGTATGTAGCTCCCGAATCACTCACAAAACCGGAGAACGTTGAATTCCTGCGCAATATACCTATTTCGTTTTATGGGGTTGACGAAGCGCATTGTATCTCTGAGTGGGGCCACGACTTCCGACCTGAATACCGGCGTATACGACCCATTATCGGGGAGATTTGTACCCGTCCGATCATTGCTCTCACAGCCACAGCCACACCGAAGGTGCAGCATGATATCCAGAAGAACCTTGGCATGAATGAAGCGGCTGTCTTCAAATCCTCATTCAATCGCTCCAACCTCTATTATGAGGTGAGAAGTAAAAATGAACATGTTGACAGGGAGATCATTAAATATATTCTCTCACAGGGGCGCAAATCAGGTATTGTCTATTGTCTGAGCAGGAAGAAGGTGGATGATTTTACCGGGATACTGCAGGCAAATAATATCAGTGCATTGCCTTACCATGCGGGTATGGATGCAGCTACACGTAGCAATAATCAGGATTCATTTCTGATGGAGAAAGCGGACGTGATTGTGGCTACCATCGCCTTTGGAATGGGAATTGATAAACCCGATGTGCGCTATGTGATCCATTATGACATACCCAAAAGTCTGGAAGGGTATTATCAGGAGACAGGGCGTTCCGGTCGCGACGGTGGAGAAGGAAGATGCATCGCATTCTATTCCCCCAAAGATCTGCAGAAACTGGAACGTTTCATGCAGGGCAAGCCCGTTTCCGAGCAGGAAATAGGAAAGCAGTTGCTGTTGGAAACAGCTGCATATGCGGAGACATCAGTATGCCGGAGAAAGATGCTGTTGCATTACTTTGGCGAAGACTATAATGAAGTGAATTGTGAACATTGTGATAATTGTTTAAATCCAAAGAAAAAAGTGGAAGCGAAAGAATTACTAATAACAGTTTTAGAAGCAATTATTGCTCTTAAGGAAAAACAAAAAGCCGATTACCTTGTTGATTTTCTCATTGGAAAAGAGACATCCGATATAGTAACCTACGGACATCATGAGCTGGAGGAGTTCGGATCGGGTTCGGATGAAGAATCAAGTACATGGGAAGCACTCATACGACAGGCTTTGCTCGATAATTATTTAAAAAAGGAGATTGAGAACTACGGTATCCTCAAGATCACGAAGAAGGGCAAAGATTTCCAAAAAAAACCGGTCTCCTTCAAAGTCACCAGAGATGATGAATATGAGGATGATATGACCGACATGGAAAATGGAGATTCAGATGTGATGGGGTCTGCCGGTGGAAGCGGGGGTGCTGCCGATCCGGTACTCTTCTCCATGATGAAAGATCTGAGAAAGAAAATATCGAAAAAACTGAATGTACCCCCCTATGTTATCTTTCAGCCCTCCTCACTCGAAGCGATGGCTACCTCCTATCCCATCACGCTGGATGAACTGCAGAACATACCGGGTGTGGGTGCAGGTAAGGCAAAGAGGTATGGAAAAGAATTCGTTGATTTGATCAAGAAGCATGTTGATGAAAACGATATCACCCGTCCTGAAGATCTTCGCGTAAAAACCGTCGCCAACAAATCAAAGCTAAAAGTCTCCATCGTACAGGCGATAGACCGTAAGGTAGCGCTCGACGACCTGGCTGAATCGAAAGGAATCGATTTCAACGAAATGTTGTCTGAAGTGGAGGCGATCGTCTATTCCGGCACAAAAATCAATATTGACTATTTCCTCAATGAGGTGATGGACCAGGATGTACTGCAGGATGTATATAACTATTTTAAGGAGACTGAGGCAGATGATCTTGAAAAGGCACAGGCAGAACTCTCCGAATATACTGATACAGAAATACGACTGGTTCGCATTAAGTTCTTCTCAGATATGGCCAACTAGAGAGAAATTGCAATAATAAACAATTTTACACCGGCATCGTTAATAGTAAGAAGGTGTAAAATCCTGAAAGAACGAATGAATAGTGACTTACATGCGAATGATTATTCACGGGTTCACTAATTCATCAAGATGAAAAATTGAAAAGTCGCATGAAATATTTGCAAGAGATAAACAGCCCTGATGATCTGAAAAAGCTTTCTGTTGAACAACTGGAAACCGTTTGTGCTGACCTGAGAGAGTTCATTATTGAACAGCTTTCGCTCAACCCCGGTCATTTTGGCTCCAGTCTGGGCACTGTAGAGTTGACGGTAGCACTTCATTATCTGTATAATACACCTTACGACCGTCTCGTATGGGATGTCGGTCACCAGGCATACAGTCACAAGATACTCACCGGCCGCCGCGACCGCTTTCATACCAACCGCAAGCTGGGAGGTCTCTCCGGCTTCATCAACCCTGATGAGAGTCAGTATGACACATTCTCCGTGGGGCACGCCTCCACTTCCATCTCAGCAGCACTGGGTATGGCAGTGGCAGCAACCATCAATAAGGAACATGACCGCCATGTGGTGGCAGTCATCGGCGATGGCGCGATGACCGGAGGACTCGCCTTCGAAGGACTGAACAATGCCTGCTCACAGCCCAACAACCTGCTGATCATTCTCAACGACAATAATATGTCGATTGATAATAACGTGGGAGGTCTGCAGGATTACCTTGTGAAACTGACCACCTCCTCCAAATACAACAAAGTAAGGAATAATGTATATCAGGGATTTAAAAAGAGCAGACTTATCTCTGAGAAAGATAAAAACAGGGTATTACGATTCAACAACAGTGTCAAATCGCTTATCACCAAACAACAAAATCTTTTTGAGGGATTTAATATCCGTTATTTCGGACCTGTCGACGGGCATGATCTGCATAGCCTGATCCGTATCCTCTCAAACATAAAGGACATGAAAGGCCCTAAACTCCTCCACATTAAGACAGTGAAAGGAAAAGGGTATTTCCCCGCCGAAATATCAGCTACTGAATGGCATGCACCCGGTCTTTTCAACAAAGATACCGGTGAGCGTATCGTCAAGGATAAAAAAGATCAGCCTCAGCTCTATCAGGATATCTTCGGCCATACACTTGTCGAGATGGCCGGCGAGAACGATAAGATTGTGGGCGTCACACCTGCCATGCCTACAGGCTGCTCCATGTGTTATATGATGCAGGAGTTCCCCGATCGCTCTTTTGATGTGGGCATCGCCGAGGCGCATGCAGTCACCTTCTCTGCAGGTATGGCCAAGGAAGGATTGATCCCTTTTTGCAATATTTACTCATCGTTCATGCAGCGTGCGTATGATCAGGTGATACACGATGTAGCCCTTCAGAAGCTGAAAGTGATCATGTGTCTCGATCGGGCCGGGCTGGTGGGAGCAGACGGTCCCACACATCATGGTGTGTTCGATCTGGCATATATGCGTCCTATACCCAACCTGGTGATTGCGGCTCCTTATAATGAACATGAGCTACGCAATCTGATGCACACCGCCGTGTATGGTAATGATGGACCGTTTGTGATCCGTTATCCGCGGGGTCAGGGTGAGATAAAGGAGTGGCAGAATGAACCTAAGATTCTCCCTATCGGAAAAGGGAGGGAGCTTAAAAAAGGTAAAGAGATCGCATTACTTTCTATTGGCACTATAGGCAATCATGCTGCGAAAGCAATAGCTGAAGCAGAAAAGCTCGCCATAAGCGTAGCACATTACGACATGGTCTTCCTGAAGCCGATAGATGAAGAGCTGCTGGGTAAGGTGGCGAAGAAATTCAAACATATCATTACAGTTGAAAATGGGGTCATCACCGGAGGTTTGGGAAGCGCTGTCCTTGAGTACCTGGCAGACCACAATTACAAGAATATCAAGGTCCACAGGATCGGTCTTGGCGATGAATTTGTCACACATGGCTCCATCAATGAACTGCAGCACATCACCGGGATCGACATGAATGGTATTCTGAAAGATATCATACAGGTCTACAATGAAATAAATGGCAATGAGAGAATACCACATCCTATATCTGAAAATACAACTCACATCGATAGTATTCACGATCGTTTAAATGTAAAGTAACTAATTGTGCTATAATTAATGAAAATCTTGATTGCCGGTGCAGGCGCCGTTGGAACTCACCTTGCAAAATTACTCGGACAGGAAAATCACGACATCACATTGATGGATGCCGACAA
>JADMKJ010000026.1:113072-115188 GCA_015478855.1 Proteiniphilum sp. | reverse complement strand
TGTATGATGGCAAAGCAATATGGAGTTAAGAAAACAGTGGCTGAGGTGGAGAACATTGATTATATCTCCATGGCCGAACGTTTTGATATCGGAACGGTCATCAACAAAAAGCTGATTGCTGCCAGTAAAATTTATGAGTTGCTGCTCAAGGCAGATGCTTCCAACATTAAAAGCCTGACTGTTGCCGATGCAAACGTGGGGGAGGTTACAGCCAAACCCAATTCGAAGGTGACAAAAAAACTGATAAAAAACCTGAACCTGCCGCCTGACATCACCTTTGGAGCACTTATCAGGAATGGTGAGCCGATGCTCGTGGACGGAGATACGCTGATTGAACCCTACGATCAGGTGGTTGTTTTCTTTCTCAACAAATCACTAAAGAGTATCGAGCACCTTTTTAATTAAATTAAAGGATTATTTTACTGCCTTTACCACAACACGCAGTTTACGAAAAGCGTAGATAAACCACGGAACATGCGGAGATTCAACTATCGATTTGTCCTCAACAGTATCGGTCTTCTTTTGATGATGGAAGCGCTTTTTATGCTCTTCTCCGCATTTGTGGGTGAATATTACAATGACAATGCAGTAACATCCATTTATACTTCATCGGCCATCACCTTTCTCACGGGAGCTATGCTTGCATTCCTCGGAAGAAAACGGAACCGCAAAGGAGGCAATATCAGCAAGAGGGAAGTCTATCTCACTGTGACCATGGCCTGGCTGATGCTGGCACTGTTCGGCACACTTCCCTTTTTGCTCAGCGGTGCTATCCCCTCCTTCACAAACGCTTTTTTCGAGAGTATGTGTGGTTTCACCACTACCGGCAGCTCTACACTGCTCAACATTGAAGCATTCCCCAAATCACTCCATTTCTGGCGCAGTTTCACACAATGGATCGGTGGTTTTGGCATCATCATCTTTGTGATGTCATTCATGCCCGTTTTTGGAGGTAATTCGGGACAGTTCTTCGATGCCGAAGCTACAGGCATTGCAGAAGATCAAATGAGGCCACGCATCAATGAGATCACGAAGAATATGGCACTCACCTACCTGGCGCTGACAATTGTCGGTTTTTTCTTTATATGGGCGGGGCCGATGGATGCCTTCGACGCAGCTTGCCACACCATGTCGGCTATCTCTACCGGCGGCTTCTCCACGAAGCAGGCAAGTATCGCCTTTTTTAACTCTCCCTACACTGAATATGTCATTACTGTGCTTATGTTTTTTGGGGGAACCAACTTTATGCTTATCTACACCTTCTTCACCCGTTTATCCTTCTCTGTATTGAAAGAGGAAGAGTTCAGGTGGTATATTACAATCATCGCTCTCTTCACCATAGGTATCACAGTATTACTGTTATTCACAGGAGAGATGAGTGGGATTGAGCATACTGTCAGAACAGCTCTCTTCCAGGTTGTGGCAGCAGTCACCACTACCGGTTTTGCCACTGTTGATTACCAGATGTGGGGACATATATACTGGCTGATGTTTCTGGCAATGATCCTCTTCTGTGGGTGCGAGGGCTCCACATCAGGGGGAATGAAGATATCGAGGCTGGTCGTGCTCTCAAAAAATTCTCTCCTGGTATTTAAAAAACAGGTACATCCGGATGCACTCTACAGGGTGAAGATTAATGGAAGAGTGATCTCAAGCAGTACTTCAACCAAGATCCTTGCTTTTGTATTTCTTTATCTCTCTCTGGCTGCTCTCAGTGCGGTGATCTTAAGTTTCACAGGTATGACTTTTGATGAATCAATCGGGGTCTCCATCTCCTCCATCAGCAGCTACGGCTTCGGACTGGGCTCCTATGGCCCCAGTGGCACCTTTGAGTCGGCCACCCCCTTTGCCAAGTACTACCTCACCTTTCTGATGCTGGTCGGTCGTCTTGAGGTCTTCACCGTGCTCTCCCTCTTCGTGCCCGGGTTCTGGAGGAGATGAAGGAGTGGTCAGCTTTCGGCTTTCAGCTTTTAGATGTGTGCTTTGTAAGGGCAGCGGTTTGGGCTTTAGCGATCAGCTTTCAGCAGTCAGCAATCAACTTTCAGCTTTTAGGTGCGTGTTTTGTAAGGGCAGCGGTTTGGGCTTTAGCAATCAGCTTTGCGGGTGCACGCTTTCA
>JADMKJ010000026.1:110656-112972 GCA_015478855.1 Proteiniphilum sp. | reverse complement strand
TCCCACATCCCACATCAAACATTTCTGAAGAACACCGTGTCGTCGATCGCATCGATGGTGATCGGTTTTGATTTATCGACTGTGCCGGCAAGCAGGTCTTTGGAGAGCTGGTTCAGCACCTTGCGCTGGATCACCCTCTTCACCGGCCGCGCCCCAAACTCAGGATCAAAACCGGCCCGTGAGATGCTCTTCACTGCCTCATCACTATATCTCAGCTCTATACCGTTCTCTGACAGCATCCGGCGTACACCCTCCAGCTGCAGACGGACAATCTGCGTGATCTCATCCTCCTTCAGCGGAGCAAACATGATGATGTCATCGATGCGGTTCAGGAACTCAGGACGGATGGTCTGCTTCAGTATGTTCAGCACCAGGCTCTTGGTATTCTCAACGATCTCCTCACGGTTGGCAGATGTGATCTTCTCGAAGTTCTCCCGTATCAGTGATGACCCCATGTTGGAGGTCATGATGATGATGGTGTTCTTGAAGTTGACTACCCTCCCCTTGTTGTCGGTCAGCCGCCCATCGTCCAGTACCTGCAGGAGAATGTTGAACACATCCGGATGTGCTTTCTCAATCTCATCGAACAGCACCACCGAGTAAGGCTTGCGGCGGATCGCCTCCGTCAGCTGTCCCCCCTCGTCGTAGCCCACATATCCCGGAGGAGCACCAATCAGTCGTGTGGCGCTGAACTTCTCCTGGTACTCGCTCATGTCGATACGGGTCATCATGTTCTCATCGTCGAAGAGATACTCCGCCAACGCCTTGGCCAGCTCTGTCTTCCCCACCCCGGTGGTACCGAGGAAGATAAAAGAGCCGATAGGTCGTTTCGCATCGCTCAATCCTGCACGATTGCGTCGTACGGCATCAGAGACGGCCGTGATGGCCTCATCCTGTCCTATCACACGCTTGTGCAGCTCCTCCTCGAGGTGCAGCAACTTCTCCCGCTCGCTCTGCAGCATCTTTCTCACGGGGATACCTGTCCAGCGTGACACCACATCGGCAATATCCTCCGCATCCACCTCCTCCTTGATCATGGCGCGGCCACCCTGTCGTTCATGCAGCTCGTGCTGCAACTGCTCTATCTCGTTCTCCTTCTCCTTGATCTTGCCATAACGCAGCTCAGCCACCTTGCCGTAGTCACCCTCACGTTCAGCACGATCAGCCTCAAAACGGGCATCTTCAATATCGATTTTCTGCTGCTGTATCCTGTTGATCAGCTCTTTCTCCGACTGCCACTTGGCCTTGTACTCCGACTCCTCGCCCTTCAGCTCCTCAATCTGTCTTGTCAGCAGCTCCTCTTTCGGCTTGTCGTTCTCACGACGGATCGCCTCCCGTTCTATCTCGAGCTGCTTCACACGGCGCATGATCTCATCCAGCTCCTCGGGCACCGAGTCGACCTCCATGCGCAGCTTCGCGGCTGCCTCGTCCATCAGGTCGATCGCCTTGTCCGGCAGGAAGCGATCGGTGATATAGCGGTGCGACAGCTGCACGGCAGCGATGATCGCCTCATCCATGATGCGCACCTTGTGGTGGTTCTCATACCGCTCCTTCAGTCCACGGAGGATGGAGATGCTGTCCGACTCAGTCGGTTCATCCACCGCCACCGTCTGGAAGCGTCGCTCCAGCGCCTTGTCTTTCTCAAAGTACTTCTGGTACTCATCGAGCGTGGTGGCACCGATAGCCCGCAGCTCACCCCGTGCCAGTGCAGGCTTCAGTATGTTGGCGGCATCCATCGCCCCCTCGCTCTTGCCGGCACCCACGAGCGTGTGTATCTCGTCGATAAAGAGAATGATCTCCCCTTCCGCTTTCACCACCTCATTGATGACCGCTTTCAGCCGCTCTTCGAACTCACCCTTGTATTTCGCACCGGCGATCAGTGCCCCCATGTCGAGGGAGTAGATCTGCTTGCTTTTCAGGTTCTCGGGGACGTCGCCACGCACAATGCGGAAAGCCAGCCCTTCGGCAATGGCTGTCTTACCTGTTCCCGGCTCACCGATAAGGATGGGGTTGTTCTTGGTGCGGCGGCTCAGGATCTGCAGCACACGGCGTATCTCCTCGTCGCGACCGATCACCGGGTCGAGCTTGCCGTTGCGGGCACGCTCGGTGAGGTTGACGGCATACTTGCCCAGCGACTGGTAGGTCTCCTCAGCCGACTGGCTGGTCACCTTCGTGCCTTTGCGCAGCTCCTCAATTGCCTGCTGCAGCTCCTTGAGCGAGACGCCGGCATCCTTCATCATCTGCGAGGCGGTGTTCTTTTCGTTAAGCACAGCCATCAGCAGATGTTCAACAGAGACAAACTGATCGCCCATCTTG
>JADMKJ010000026.1:33100-110556 GCA_015478855.1 Proteiniphilum sp. | reverse complement strand
GTTAAGCACAGCCATCAGCAGATGTTCAACAGAGACAAACTGATCGCCCATCTTGCTTGTGAAGTCGGCCGCCTTCTGCAGCACAGCATTGGTCTCACGGCTCAGCATGGGCTCACCGCCCGATACGCGCGGGTAGGACTCAATCTCCCTGTCGAGCACCATCTCCAGCTGACCTACGTTGACGCCCAGCTTCTGAAAAAGGAAGCTTGTCACGTTCTCGCCCACAAGCATCACACCCTTGAGCAGGTGTGCCGGCTCAATCATCTGCTGGTTGTTGCCCTGCGCCAGGTCGATCGCTTTCTGTACCGCCTCCTGCGCCTTTATGGTAAAATTATTGAAATTCATATTGCTCCTTTTTTATATCGTTATGAATGAAACCTGATTGCATCACATCAATGACCTCGTCTATATGAACAAAGCACCGCGACAGATTGTTAAGACTAGCTCATTATTTCTGTTCCGACATTCACGAATCAAAGATTTACAACAAGATATGGTCAAAATCTTTGCCAAAGGGAAAAAGATGACTTTTTGTCAGAATAAGATAGGATTACATTTTTTACATACAACATAAACAATAGGAAATGGGTTTTTTAAGTGATATATTCAAATTAAAAGGGAAGGACGAATTGAAGGAACAGATTCAAAAGGGTGCATTGTTATTAGATGTACGGAGTCAGGAAGAATATTATTCCGGGCATCCTGCCGGTTCTGTCAATATCCCGTTGTCCATTTTACCGGTTGAAATGGATAAGTTCAGCAAAGAGACTCCCATTGTGGCGGTTTGTGAAAGCGGAGCACGTAGCGGTCAGGCCGTCCATTTCCTGAAAAGCAAGGGATTCGAAGCATACAATGGTGGTGGATGGAGATCATTTAAATAATCTCCAACTGCTCCACCGCTTCCACCAACCTTATAAACTCGCGCCGGTACCCGTTGGGATCGTTATCCAGCCCCTTACGGGCCAGCTCAATCACTTTCGCATAAGAGGCATCACCCTTATAGGCAGAATCACGCAGCAGTTGTCCGAACATGGCAACCGCCATGGCAAAGTTGAAATCGGATGATGCCGTAAGGTTGGCTTTCGGAGCAAGAAGGGGAACTTCCATTTTTCTGCTTACCTCTTCGCCGGGCTTTTTGTAACGCAGCTTCACGGTCAGCAACTCTTTGGTATCGTTGAAGGCAGGCTTCTCTTTGTTTGTCCTCTGTTGCTGATATTTCAATTGATCCACGTTGCCTGCAGGTACTTCAACACCCACGGGTACAATCTCGTAGAGCGCCGTAACGGTATGTCCCGGTCCCAGCTCACCCGCATCTTTGGTGTCGTCGTTGAAATCTTCCTCTTCCAGCAACCGTGTTTCGTAGCCAATCAGACGGTAGGCATTGACGAAATGGGGATTGAACTCAACCTGTAGCTTCACATCGTTGGCCACAGTAACCATCGTACTGCCAAACTCGTTTACCAGCACTTTATTCGCTTCCTGCAGGTTATCGATATAGGCATGATTGCCGTTACCCCTCTGTGCCAGCGTCTGCAGCTTGTCCTCCTTGTAATTACCCATACCATAACCCAGTACGGTCAGGTAAACACCCGACTGACGCTTCTGCTCAATCAGCGTCTCGAGCCCGTCGACAGAGGAAACACCCACATTGAAATCACCATCGGTGCAGAGGATCACCCGGTTATTTCCGCCTTTCACAAGGTTCTTCTCCGCAATCTTATAGGCCAGCTGAATGCCGGCACCTCCGGCAGTGGAGCCTCCGGCCTGCAGGTTATCCATTGCTTCCATGATCTTTTGTCTGTCGGAACCGCTTGTTGAAGGCAATACTTCACCCGCCGCCCCGGCATAGGTGACAATAGCCACACGGTCTTCCGGTCGCAGGTTGTTAACAAGCAGCTTCATCGATGCTTTCACCAGGGGCAGCTTATCTGCACCGAACATCGATCCCGACACATCGATCAGGAAAACAAAATTGCTTGCAGGCAATGCTTCAGAAGGGATCTCTTTCGCCTTCACACCGATTCTCACTATTCGCGTCTTCTCGTTCCAGGGTGAGACAGCGGTTTCGGCAGTGATGCTTACCGGATGCCCATCTGTCGGCTGCGGATAATCGTAGCTGAAATAATTGATCATCTCCTCCACCCTCACCGCCTCTTTGGGAGGTACTTCTCCCTGGTTGATCAGGCGACGGATATTCCCGTAGGAGGCCACATCCACATCCAGCGAAAAGGTAGACAACGGATCGTTGGTAGCCGTGAGAAAAGGGTTCTCACTGAAAGCTTGGTATGCTTCACTGTTGATATCCTGCAGAAAGGGAGGACGTAGTGGTGGCCTGATTGACCGGTCGTACCGGTCAGAGGTAAGGCTACGTACGTGTAATCCTGCCACGTGTCCCTGTAGTGCAGACCCGGTCATGTTTATCATTTTCTGCGATCCGTATCCTATCACTACCACCTCTTCCAACAGCGCATCATCCCGTTTCAGAAAGATATCTGATCTTCTCTTTTCTATTTTCACTCTCTGCGTTTTGTACCCGATGTAGGATACTTCAAGCGTTTCACCCTTCTTTCCCTTCAGCCGGTATGCACCATCGATATCAGTTACTGTGCCTTCGCTGGTCTCTACCACACGAACAGTCGCTCCCGGAAGCACGCTCTTATCCGTTGCATCATAGACAACACCGTTTATCTCCCACTCTTCGGCAGTAAACATCAATTCGCTCACACCCATTTGCACTGCCCTGACAGAAAAGATAAATTCTGCCATAAAAAGAATCATCACGATTCGCCGGTTTGTTGATTTCATAATTTTCAATTTTTATTTATGATATTTTTTGAGGTTCTACCTATGAGATACAAATAGGAAGATAATTCCATAAACGAATGGATATTTTTCTAACTTTGTGCAGCATCTTTGCAAAAATGAACTGACATCAGGTTGAAAAAGAGAGCGGAAATAACGCAATTAAGTAACGACGAACTGTTTGATCTTTACAAGAGAGAAGAACAGACAATTTATTTCGGGGAGTTATACCGCCGCTATATACCGATGGTTTATGGGGTCTGCCTTAAGTATCTTGCGAACGAAGCAGATGCACAGGATGCAGTGATGGATCTTTATGAAGATCTGAACCAAAAGATTACAAAATATACCATATCCAGCTTCCATTCATGGCTTTACATGGTGACTAAAAATCATTGTCTGCTGAAGATACGCAAAGAGAAGCAGGTGCATTTCGTAGATATGAACGAAGCGATTATGGAAAATGGCGACTTTTTCACTCTCTCAGACAGAGAGCAGTCGGCAGAACGGGCGTCGGCACTCTCCTATTGCCTGACGGAATTGAGCAGTGAGCAGCGGACCAGCATCGAATTTTTTTATTATGAGAACAAGTCGTATGCCGATATCGTTACCATCACAGGATACAGTCTCGAAAAGGTAAAAAGCTACATTCAAAATGGAAAAAGAAATCTGAAGAATTGTATCAACCGGATGCTGGAGGTGAAGGCGTTTCGTTGAACAGTTAAATAATGCAACCCATATCCAAAAAGTAAACAGAGCGCAACAAACAACAATGTAAACAAGGTGAACTTAAAAGAATACATACAGGGCAAGCGGCATGGCAAAGAGGCCAACCGGCTGGAACGTGAAGCGATGAGCGATCCTTTTTTACAGGATGCCATCGACGGATACGACTCAGTGGCAGGTGACCATCTGTCCGCTATCAAAAAGCTGGAAAAGAAGGTTGCACCGAAACCCTCCCGTACAGTCAGACCTGTTTGGATATGGGCTGCGGCTGCACTGCTGGTGCTGCTTATCGGCATCCCGTTCCTGTTGCGTCAGCCCGCTTTGAATGAAGATATGATCATTGCCACGAATGAGTCCGGGAAAGTTGATTCCGAAATGACCACTCCTGAGAATGACTCTGTCCTGATGACCATCCACCGTGCTGTTGAAACTGAGAAGAAAGCACTATCAAAATATCATATATCAGAAGTGAAAAGGAATGATGAAGTGAAAGGGGAAGATAAAGAGAAAAGGATTGATGACGTGACGGTTTTGACAACACCCGGTGAAGAAGCACCTGTCGAACAGGAGAATCAATTGGTGGAAACAAGCGTGAACAGGAATCCGTTAAAGCAACCCAGGATACTTGATCGATCCATACAGGAGCAGCTGCAGGGCAGCGTTGCCGGCATTGCAGTGGCATCGGAAAATGAGCAGAGTGCGACGGAGAGCATCCGCATAAGAGCTGTTTCGTCGGCCAATCTGTCGGACCGCAAGCTTGTCCAGGGGCGGCTGACGGATGAGACGGGTGATCCGCTCATCGGTGCTAACGTCAACCTTCAGAATTCAACCGTGGGGACTATAACTGACACAGAGGGAAATTTCACTATCGATGTTCCCAAAGAGACGCAAGGGACTTTACTGGCATCCTACATCGGCATGGAAAACAGGGAGATTCCGCTCGATGAGCATATAGGAACTATTGTGTTGAAAGCCGATACCGACCTACTGAGCGAAGTGGTGGTGATCGGTTACGGAACACAACGAAAAAAAGTTGATACAGGTGCTGTAACAAAGCAAACGGAGGTTATCCCCACCTTTGGAGAAGCGGAATTCATCCGCTATTTCGAAGAAAATTACGACAAACATATCTGCGAAGAGCAGGCTGTTGCATTTGTAGTGACGTTCTTTATAGACAGCAACGGACATCCGGGAAACATTCACATCAAAGAGAACAACTGCCCTGCAATGGTGACAGAGATAAAAAGGTTATTGCTCGGCTCTCCGCTCTGGTCGGATGTGGACAGGGAGGTAACGTTGAAAATAAAATGAGAACAGAATGTCAATAGAAAAATTCTATACACTCCGTGAGGAGAGAGCCAACTATATTACTCATGGCCTTGCATTGCTGATAAGCATTGCAGCGACCTATATACTATTGCGTAAAGCGATCATCGCTGAGGACGGCTGGGCGATATTTGCCTATGCCATTTTTGGTTTCGGGATGATTGCCTGCATGGGATCCTCCACCATCTATCATTATGTGCAGGAGCCCGTGCGCAAAGCGAAGCTTCGCCATTTCGACCATGCCAGCATCTACCTGCTTATTGCGGCAAGCTATTCACCTTTCACCCTCATCCTGTTACGGGAAGAGGACTATTGGGGATGGTTACTCTTTGCACTGGTCTGGGTGATCGCCATCGTGGGGATTACCATCAGCTTCAGGCCGCTCAGGAAAAACAGTCATCTCAAAACAATCTCTTATGTCGTGATGGGGTTGATCGTACTCGTTGCTTTTAAACCATTCATCGATGTGACCACAGCAAATGATAGCAGGGAGGTGGTGTTCTGGATTATTGCAGGCGGTGTATTTTATATATTGGGAGCAGTGATCTACGCCACGGCAAAAAAGGAGTTTGTCCATGCCATTTTTCATCTCTTCGTGCTGCTCGGACTGTCCAGCCATATCTATGCCTCCTGGACGATACCTTTGTAACATTTAAATTACTCAGGCGCTGAGAGATGTGCGCTATTCTTAATATAAAATTATATCCTTATAAAAAAAACGACCCGCCCCGAAGGACGAATCGTTTATTCATTATTCATTATTCATTTTTCACTTTTACCTTATACCTTTTCACTTTACGATATTGGGTGATTCCAATCCGTATCCTTTCTTCTTATCTTCTGCCTTCAGCAGGAAAGCAAACAGCAATGCCAGCACACCAAAGCTGGTGAATATCAACATCGGCAGGGTATAATCGTAGGTGTTCACGGTAAGACCGTCGCGCACTGTTTGTCCCGTCACACAGTATTTCTCCAGCACCCATCCAATCAGGAGTGGAACACCCATCAGTCCCCAGTTCTGCACCCAGAAGATAAGTGAATAGGCAGTTCCCAGTCGTTTTTCCGGCACAATCTTCGGCACTGAGGGCCACATGGCCGAAGGTACCAACGAGAAGGCAATACCCAACAGCACCACCAGCACCATGGCGAAGATCCAGCTGTTAAAACCCGGAATGGCGAAAAGCGCATGCACAACAATCAGCAGCACAGCTCCGATGATCATGATGGTGGCACCTTTCCCTTTTCTGTCATAGATACCACCAAAGAGGGGTGTCAGCAGAATATTCCCGAAGGGCAGCAGCATGGGGATCAGCCCGGCGAGATCTTCTTTCACCCCGAACTTATTCACCATCAGGTCGGTAGCATACTTCAGGAAAGGGAAGACAGCAGAGTAGAACAGTACACAGAGTATGGCAATATACCACCATCCCTTGTTACCCAATATTTTACCTATATCGGAGAGCCTGAATTCATCCTCCGGGTTCTTCACGATGATCTCACCGGTATCTTCCGAAGCATCCAGCTTCTTGTCCATCATCACATAAACAATGAAAGCGATTAACCCGATACACAATCCTATCAGCGCGATCAATATGGGACGGGATACATCGATGACCCCCGTTGCCTTGGCTATAGGAATGGAAAAACCCAGCGCCAAGGCTGTACCTATCCTCGCCATGGCCATCTCCATACCCATGGCTGTGGCAAGCTCCTTGCCCTTGAACCATTTCACGATGATCTTTGAAACGGTGATGCCCGCTACCTCAACACCAATGGCAAAAATGGCAAAACCGATGCTCGCCCAGAAAACCTGTGCATCGAGACCGAAAAGAGACTGTCCCTCCAGGGAAACGGTCGAAACGGCCCAGTATTTGATCGCCGTACCTATCACCATCACAGCAGCTGCTCCCATACCTGTCATGCGCACACCCAGCTTGTCGAGGATGATTCCCCCGAAGATGAGCATCAGCAGGAAGACGTTGAACCAACCGTATGAGCTTGTGAAAGTACCATAATCAGCACGTGACCAACCCAGTTGTCCCTCAAGCAGTCCCGCCAGCGGAGCCATGATATCCGTTAAAAAATAGCCGCACAACATCGTGAAAGAGACAATGAAGAGAGCGGTCCATCGTGCCGCTGCAGAGTCTCTGAGCGATTTCCTGATTTTTTCTACCATCTTAAAATAAATTTAAACTGTAATTGAATTATCGAATGGGCAAAGATAAACAAATTGAACTATTTTTTTGGAAATAGTAACATTTATTCTGCTTTCAGGGTATATCTGTTTTCAGCCTGTTCAGGAAGGTCACCGTTTTGCGGATCTCCTTATACATCACAATATCTTCATCGATAAATGGCACTTCCTTACGGTAGGCCTTCACAACC
The DNA here is from genome assembly GCA_015478855.1 of Proteiniphilum sp. GTDB lineage: Bacteria > Bacteroidota > Bacteroidia > Bacteroidales > Dysgonomonadaceae > Proteiniphilum. The sequence continues at coordinate 103,317 of JADMKJ010000026.1, read as the reverse complement.
TTCTCGATCAGGGAGGATGATTTGAGGGGGCGGCGAAACTCCAGCGCCTGCACGCCGTTCATCAGTTCAATGGAGAGGATGATATCGAGGTTGTCCATCACCTTCAGCAGCTTGATGGCCGATGTGGCTCCCATGCTCACATGATCCTCCTGCCCGTTCGACGAGACAATAGAGTCGGTGCTGGCCGCATAACAGTACATTTTGTTCTGGCTCACCACCGATGCTGCCACATACTGAGGGATCATGAACCCGGAGTTCAGTCCGGGGTTGGCCACCAGGAACTCGGGAAGATCACGCTTGCCCAGGATCAGCTGTGCCGTGCGGCGTTCGGAGATATTACCCAGCTCCGCCAGGGCGATAGCCAGAAAATCGAAGGTGATGGCGAGCGGCTGTCCATGGAAGTTACCTCCCGAGATGATCATATCATCCTCAGGGAAGATGGTGGGGTTGTCGGTCACCGAGTTGATCTCGGTCACCACCACCTTTTTCACATAGCTGAGTGCATCCCTGGTAGCACCATGTACCTGTGGTACACAACGGAAAGAATAGGGATCCTGCAGATGTTTTTTCTCGCGTGTAATGATCTCACTTCCCTCCAGGAATATTCGTATGTTCCGGCTGGTCTCCAGCTGTCCCGGGTGTGGACGGATCATATGCAGCCGCTCATCGAACGGTTCAATATGACCGTCGTAAGCGTCGAGTGAGAGGGCAGCGATCAGGTCGGCACGTTGGGTGAGACGCTCCGCCTTCATGATGGCGTAGACACCGTGTGCCGACATGAACTGTGTTCCGTTCAGCAGTGCCAGCCCCTCTTTGCTCTTCAACCGTATGGGACTCCAGCCGAACTCATCGAGCACAGTGCCAATATCCCTCTTCTGACCCTTGTAAAAAACATCACCCACACCAATCAGCGGCAGGAAAAGGTTGGCCAGCGGAGCCAGATCACCTGAGGCACCCAGTGAGCCTTTGTCGTAGACAATAGGCAGAATATCATTGTTGAACAGGTCAAGCATACGCTGTACGGTGGCCACCTGCACGCCGCTGTACCCCAGTGAGAGGGCGTGTGCCTTCAGCAGGAACATCAGCTTCACGATCAGCGGTGTCACCTCCTCCCCCACGCTGCAGGCGTGTGATTTCACCAGGTTCTCCTGGAGTGTGCTCAGATCATCATTCGGGATGGTATGATTGCAGAGAGAGCCGAAGCCGGTGGTGATGCCATAGATAGGTTCAGTCTCTGTCTCCATCTTCTGGTCCAGGTAGTCACGACATTTCTGAATACGCTCTTGGGCCTCAGGTGACAGCTCCACTTTGATGTTCCCTGTGATGATCCATTCCAGATCCTCAATGGTGAGATCCTCTTTCCCGATAAAGTAGATATTTTTCATTTTCTTCTCTGATTTAAGTTGAGAGACGGTGGCTTCTCATTTGCCCTTATCTGATCTTCAATCTATTTGTGTTTTCACCCAGCGGATCAGCTCCTCTTCTTTCTGCAGGGTCTCTTTTTCTATACGGTCGCACTTTTCGGTTAACATTCCGACAAAGCTCTCTTCTATGATACCGCTCAGGTTGATACGTACGTTAAGCAGTGCTCCCATCACAGCGGTGCGGCATGTCATCATTGCCACCAGAGCATCTGTGATGGCATTGCTGTTTCCCTTATGGACTATTTCCGCGATGCTGCCGAGCATGTTGAAAGCCTGCTCAGCCACCTCCATGGGTACCAGCGAGGCACTCTTCATCGCCTGCTGAATTGAATCATTGCGTTTATTGATCTCTTCCTCACTCTCTTTTGGCAGCCTGTAGGCTTCCATCACCTTCCGGTAGGCATCCGCATCACGGTCGATATCATTTACAAACCGGCCCCGGTAAGCAGACATCTCTCCTGCCAGCTCTCGCATCCGATCCTCCACATCCATATACCTCTTCTTGCCGATGGTCAGACTAGCCACCATCTCCCCCAATGCAGATGCAATAGCGGCGTTCAGGGCCGAGGAGCTCCCTCCCCCGGGTACAGCCTCTCTGGCCGCGGTCTTTTCAAGAAACTCCTTTAACGTTAAATCCTGTAGTTTCATTATTACTTGTATTAATAGGTTAGCTTTTAACATTCAGATCTTCAGAATCAAAATTTACATCCGAAGTGATTTGTATTATTAACATATTGCACATCGGCACATTGGCACATTAAATCGCGACTTCCCCTCGTTTTATCACCGTCTCCACAATATTCATCCCCACATGGTAAGGCAGGAACTTGTAGGAGGGGAACTGTAGCAGCAACAGGTCACCCTGCTTGCCCACGTCGATGCTGCCGATGCTGCCGGCACGATTGATTGCAGCAGCACTGTTGATGGTGAAGGCGGTCACCGCCTCCTCGGGTGTCAGCTGCATATAGATGCAGGCGAGAGCGAAGAGCAGTGGCACCGAGGCAGTGAATGAGCTGCCGGGGTTGAGATCGGTAGCCAGTGCCACGATGCAGCCCGCGTCAATCATCGTACGCCCACGTGCATAGGGTTCACGCAGGGTGAAGGCGGTAAGTGGCAGGAGCGTAGCCACCACACCCGCCACAGCCATGGCACGAATGCCGCCATCAGAAGCCTGCAGAAGATGATCGGCAGAGAGACAGCGCAGCTCAGCCGCCAGTTCGGCCCCACCCAGGGGTGCTATTTCATCGGCATGCATCTTCAGCTGGAAGCCATGATCCCGTGCCGCCGTCAGGTAGCGGCGTGATTGTGCAAGGGTGAACACATCCTTCTCGCAGAAGATATCGACGCTCTCCGCCAGCTTCTCCTGTGCTACCAGGGGGAACATCTCCCTGATGTTAAAATCAATAAAGGCATCTTCCCTACCCTTCCACTCAGTGGGGGTAGCATGCGCTCCCATGAAGGTGGGAACAACATCCATCGCATGGGTCTCATTGAGCTGCCGCATCACACGCAGCTGCTTGAGCTCGGTCTCCCTGTCGAGGCCATAGCCGCTCTTGCCCTCCACGGTGGTGATGCCCAGCTGCATCATCGCGTCGAGACGCTGCTTACCTGATGCGAACAGCTCCTCTTCCGTCGCTTCACGTGTTGCCCGTGTTGTGTTCACGATGCCTCCGCCGTGCTGCATGATCTCCATGTAGCTGTCACCCCTCATCCGCCATGAGAACTCCTCCTCACGGTATCCGCCGAAGATGAAATGGGTATGCGGGTCCACGAAGCCGGGAAGCAGCGCCTTTCCTTCGGCATGGATGACCTCGTAATCCTGTTCATCCACAGGGATTGGTTCACCCTGTTGCAGGAGGTGCGAGATGATCCCGCCGGTGACGATCACCGTACCGTTTTCGATCACCTGCAGGTCGGACATCTCCCTCCCTCTTTTACCGCTGAAGCCACTGCAGGTAACCACCTGCGCAGCGTTTTTGATGATGATGTTACCCATTGTTATTTCGTTTTTCCTTTGCTTTCCACTCTCTCCACCCCAGGATAGCCAGGACCAGAAAGATACTATACTGTATGCCGGTAAAGTACAATCCCTGTGATGCGTAGATAGGTATGGAGACGATATTTCCGATGATCCAGAACTGCCAGTTCTCCAGCTTCTTCACCGCCATCAGGATGGTCGCCACAAGGAAGAAGGAGGTGTTGAACGAATCGATCCAGGGCAGATAAGATTCCCTGTAATCTATATCCGACCGGTGTACCCACCGCAGCAGCAGGAACACCGTCACGTATATCACCACCACCGACAGCCAGGATATCACCCTCTGGGTGGTGGTGCTGCGGGTGATCTGCAGCTTCTGACTATCCTCACCGGTACGTGACCACATGTACCACCCGTAGATGTTCGAGGCAAGGTAGACCACATTGATACCTGCATTGGCATACAAGCGTGCGGCGATGCAGATGAATATATAAATGGCGACGTTGATGATCCCCAGGGGAAATACCAGAATATTCTCCTTACGGGCATACCAGACACTGAGCACGCCAAAAACGACAGCGATAAGTTCTATCCAGTTCATAGAACCTATTCCATCAGTTTCGCTTCGAGCACCTGCTGCATGGAGAAGTTCTCCAGTCCCAGATAGTAGGCGGCCGTCTCTGCCAGTGCCTCCATCGGCACCAGCCCGATCACTTCGGCTCCTACTACAGGCACCCCATAACGGTTCGCCTCGATGCGCACCAGCTCATGTGCCCGGTAAATAGCCGTCCGGGTATAATCGGTCAGGTTCATAGACACCTGCGTGATGCCCCTCTCTTCCAGTGCGACACCCATCGCTTTGCAATAGCGTAGTCCACCACCCACGTGACGCACTTTTTTGGCGATGGCGGTGGCGATCTCAAGATCATCGGTACCCAGGTTCACATTGTAGGCCACCAGGGGCATCCGTGCGCCAATAGCCACAGCACCGGCAGTGGCATGTCGTCCGGCAGGACCGAAATCGGACTTCCATTCGGGTAGCTTCATCTTCTCCGTCAGACCTTCGAACTCACCTTTGCGTACAGCTGCCAGGTTCTCACGATGAGGGGCAGAAGCCGACTTCTCATAGAGGAACACCGGCAGAAGAAACTGCTCACCTACCGTTTGTGCCACCTCTCTCGAGAGCGTCACCGCCTCCTCCATGCTCACGTTTTTTATAGGGATAAAGGGCACCACATCTACGGCACCCATGCGGGGATGCTGCCCCTGATGCTGTGTCAGGTCGATCAGCGCCACCGCCCTGCCGATGGCTTCAATCACCGCCCTCTTGAGCGCCTCCGGCTCACCGGCGACAGTGACTACCGAACGGTTATGGTCTGCGTCACTGCTGTAATCCAGCAGCTTCACACCCTCTTTCCCTCTGAATGAGTCCACAATTCTCTCAATTTTGCTCTTATCACGTCCCTCACTGAAATTGGGAACGCATTCCATGATCCTGTTCATCATACTTCTCCGTCTCCTTCACCAGGAGCTTTATTGTTTAATGTTTATTTAATTTAAAATGCTATCTATAAATTCTTCATCGACCAGATAAGGCTCCGTTATATGATAACCATCCTGATGAGAACGGTTGAACGCGCGGGCAGTGGTCATCGCATTTTCATTGCGTGCCCAGGAGCGGCGTGCCACACCCCCCATCACATCCCACAGCATCGCGGTGCGAAGGATCTCATCCACACGCTCACTGCCGTCCAGCACCATCCCGAAGCCACCGTTGATGGCTTTACCGATACCTACACCACCACCGTTATGCAGTGCTACAAGGCTCATACCGCGGGCAGCGTTGCCGGCAAAGCACTGCACCGCCATATCGGCCATCACATTGCTGCCATCCTTGATGTTGGCTGTCTCTCGGAAAGGGGAGTCGGTGCCACTCACATCATGGTGATCACGACCGAGCATCACGGGACCGATCTCACCGTTGCGCACCATCTCGTTGAACCGCAGTGCAATCGTCAGTCGTCCCTCCGCATCCTGATAAAGGATCCGTGCCTCAGTGCCCACTACCAGCCTGTTCTTCTCCGCATCCCTGATCCATATCCAGTTATCACGATCCTGACCGCAACGATCAGGATCGATGCAGGCCATGGCAGCCCGGTCTGTTTTGATCAGATCATCGTGCCTGCCGCTCAGACAGACCCAGCGGAAGGGACCATAACCGTAATCGAACAGCTCGGGCCCCATGATATCTTCCACGTAGGAGGGCCAGATAAATCCCTCTTTCTCATCAATTCCGTTCCTCGATATTTCGTTCACGCCTGCATCGTAAATCGCTTTCATAAAGGAGTTTCCATAATCGAAAAAGTAAGTCCCTTTTGTCACCAGCTTCCTTATCACATTGAAATGACGCCTGAGCGACTGATCCACCAGCTCTTTGAATCTTCCGCGATCCTCATGAAGAAGGCGGGTGCGTTCTTCAAAAGTGATCCCCACGGGACAGTATCCACCTGTATAGGGTTCGTGACAGGAGGTCTGATCACTCAGCAGCTCTATCACTCTATCTGTCGTTTCCGCATACTCCAGCAGCTCTACAATATTGCCATGAAATGCAATCGAGAGTGGCACCCGGTGAATCATCGCCTCACCCGCCCAACGGAATGCTTCAATGGCGTCGGCAGTGATGCGTTGTACCCACCCCTGAGTGTACCGGGTATTGATACGTAGCTCATCCACCTCGGCGATGATCGATACAGCACCGGCAATAACGGCAGCCTTCGACTGTGCACCACTCATCCCTCCCAGACCGGAGGAGACAAAAAGGTGTCCCGCCAGATTGCCATCGAGGGTGATACCCAATTGCTGACGACCGGCATTGAGCAGCGTATTGAACGTGCCGTGGACGATGCCCTGGGGACCGATATACATCCATCCGCCGGCAGTCATCTGTCCGTAGTTAGCCACACCCATCTGCGCAGCAACCTCCCAGTCAGTCAGGTTATCGAACATGCCTACCATCATCGAGTTGGTGATGATCACGCGGGGTGCATCCGGCTTTGACCGGAACAGTCCCAGCGGGTGACCGCTCTCCACCACCAGCGTCTGTTCCTGTGTCAGCTCTTCCAGATACATCTTTATCAGCCTGTACTGCATCCAGTTCTGGCATACCTGCCCTGTCTCGCCATAGGTGACCAGTTCATAGGGATAGAGTGCAATATCGAAGCTGAGGTTATTGTCAATCATCACCTGGAAAGCTCTTCCTTCGATGCACTTTCCCTTGTACGCATCGATGGGTTTGGCTTTTAAATCGCCTTCGGGTCGGTATCGGTAGGCATAGATCCTCCCACGTGTTCTCAGCTCCTCCATAAACTCGGCAGCCAGTTGCTCATGTAGTTCAACAGGGATATAACGCAGTGCGTTTTTCAGTGCGATTCTCGTCTGATTGTCTGTTAATCTGAAACCACGGTCGGGAGCACGTCTGATTCCTTTGCGGAACGAAGGATAGCGTGGTAATTGGCTGGGTATGGTTATCTTCATCACTAATTGTTTACATTATGTTAGTAGAATCACCACTAATAGGGTGTAAATTTAAACAAATAGTAACATCTTTACAAAATGTGACGGATGTTTTTAAGCAGAATCACCCTCACCGGATTTTTTTCATGAATAAAATGATTAATTTTGCATGAAACAATCATTCCTTATGTCCGACTACAGACTCGAAATATGTGCCAATTCGGTTGCCAGCTCTCTGGAAGCACAAAAGGGAGGTGCCTACAGGGTAGAGCTCTGCGCAGCCATACCCGAAGGGGGTACCACGCCATCCTATGGTGATATTGCCCTGGCCAGGGAGCTCCTGGAGATCCAACTCAATGTGATTATCCGTCCCCGCGGCGGCGATTTCCTCTATTCCTCCCTGGAGCAGAAGATCATGCTAAAAGATATTGAGATTGCCCGTGAGCTGGGTGCCGACGGTGTGGTGATCGGTTGTCTCACGGCCGAAGGTGAGGTGGACATGCAGCGTAACAGAGAGCTGATAGATGCGGCAGGGACGATGAGCGTCACCTTCCACCGTGCCTTCGATATGTGCCGTGATCCGTTCGAAAGCCTTGAAAAGATCATCTCACTGGGATGTGACAGGATCCTCACCTCAGGACAGCAACCCAAAGCGGAGCAGGGCATCGCATTGTTGAAGCAGCTGGTAAAGAAAGCGGTTGATCGTATCATCATCATGCCCGGCAGCGGCATCAATGCGGGTAACATAGCCCGTATTGCAGAAGAGAGCGGGGCGAAAGAGTTTCATCTCTCAGCGCGCAAAGCAATTGAGAGTGGCATGATGTACCGCAACCCGGATGTTAAGATGGGTGGGGAGGTTGTTGTCATCGACGAGTATGCACAGCAGGTCACCGCTGCTGAGATCGTAAGGAATACGCTGCAGGCACTGGACTAAGAAAGTATCACTTCACAAAATATAAATTGAATGAATATGAAGAGTATCATCAAACTAAGCATGACAATGGCACTCATCTGCCTTATGGCTTCCTGTGGGTCAGAAGGCAGCAACAGTACCACAGTAGCCGACTATGAGGTAGTTCCCCTGCCCGGGGAGATCATCCCGTCGGAGGGAGCAGCGTTCACGCTCTCCGGTGCGACAAAAATCATCTTCCCCGAGGGGAACGAAAAAATGCAACGCAATGCAGCGTTCCTGGCCGAATACCTGGAGATATCCACTGGTATAATACCAGCCATCACCACTGCCACATCGGAGCAGAATGCCATTATCCTCTCCCTGGGACTGGATCATGAGAACAGCGAAACCTACCAGATTGCTGTCACGGAAGAATCGATACGGATTCAGGGTGCTTCCGAAGCGGCACTGTTCTATGGCATACAGACATTAAGGAAATCGATACCTGTGGGCAACTACAAGTCAGTATCGTTCGTACCGGTAACCATCAACGACGCTCCCCGTTTCGGGCACAGAGGGATGATGCTTGATGTGGCGCGTCATTTTCAGCCGGTGACGTTTGTGAAGAAATTCATCGACCTGCTGGCACTGCATAATATCAACCGCTTTCACTGGCACCTGACAGATGACCAGGGATGGAGAATAGAGATCGACGCTTATCCGAAGCTCACCGAGATAGGATCGATGCGCAGTGAGACGGTGATCGGCAAGAACACGGGAGAGTATGACGGCCTACCTCATGGCGGGTTTTACACCAAAGAGGAAATGAAAGAGGTGGTCGCCTATGCTGCTGAGAGATATATCACCATTATCCCCGAGGTAGATTTGCCGGGGCATATGCTTGCGGCGTTGACAGCTTATCCTGAGCTGGGTTGTACCGGCGGACCGTATGAGGTTGCAGGTGAATGGGGCGTGTTCGAGGATGTACTCTGTCCCGGCAAAGACTCCACCTTCATCTTCCTGGAGGCAGTGCTGACTGAGGTGATGGATATCTTCCCTTCCGAATATATCCATATCGGGGGTGATGAGTCACCCAAAACACGCTGGGAAGAGTGCCCCCATTGCCAGGCACGTATCAAAGAGCTGGGACTGACCGATCACGACGGACATACTGCTGAACACTACCTGCAGAGCTACGTCACTGCCCGCATGGAGAAATTCCTTAATGACCGGGGCCGTCGTATCATCGGCTGGGATGAGATCCTTGAAGGCGAGCTGGCTCCCAACGCTACGGTGATGTCGTGGCGCGGCATGGAGGGCGGCATCCAGGCAGCACAGATGGGTCATGATGTGATCATGACACCCACCACCTACTGTTATTTTGATTATTACCAGACGCAGCACACCGATGACGAACCGTTTGGTATTGGAGGTTACGTTCCCCTGGAGCTGGTGTACAGCTTTGAGCCGGCACCTGAGGTCCTTACGGAAGAGCAGAGAGCACATATCCTGGGAGCACAGGCTAATCTTTGGACAGAGTATATCCGTGAAGGGAAGCATGTGGAATATATGACCTTACCACGGCTGGCCGCGATGAGTGAAGTACAGTGGATGCAACCGGAGAAGAAAAATTATGATCATTTCCTCACCAGACTACCACGGCTGCTGACATTGTATGAGAAAATGGACTACAACTATGCGACACATGTATTCGATGTAGATGCTGCGTTCACACCCAACTTCGATTCCAACGCACTGGATGTAGAATTGAACACCATCGACAATGCACCGGTGTATTACACACTGGATGGCGATGAGCCAACCGAATCATCGTTGAAGTATGAAGGTAAGTTCACTATCAGGGATAATGCCGAATTGAAGGCGGCAGCCATTCGTCAGGGAAGAAAAAGCAAAGTCCTCAGTGAAACGATTGCGTTCAGCAAATCAAGCTATATGCCGGCAGAACTACTATCCACACCGGCACCCAACTACAGCTATAATGGTGCCACCATGCTCGTGGACGGACTCCACGGAACCAGCACCAACTACCGTACCGGCAGGTGGATCGGTTTTCAGGGTGAGGACCTGATCGTGGTGATCGATCTGCTGCAACCTACGGAGATCACCTCAGCTGAGATCCGCAATGCAGTGGTCACCGGCGACTGGATCTTCGATGCCTCCGGGATTACGATTGAGTCGTCATCGGACAATCAATCATTCACCACCGTTATCAACGATACAATCATTGACGAGAAGAGTGAGCACTGGGCCGAGATATCTACCCATTCGCTATCATTCGAACCGGTCACAGCACGTTACTTTAAGGTGACCGTAAGACCATCGGTGATGCCTGCGTGGCATCCCGGCAACGGTAACAGGGCTTTTATCTTTGTAGATGAGATCAGGTTAAACTAAGCTGCGATATGTTTAAAACCAAAAGCGCCATTTCTCACGGGAAACGGCGCTTTTTTATGCTGTCACTGCTGACGTTTATTTTTGTAGGGCAAGGAGCAACTGAATCTCTTCAGCCCAGATCGTTTCATCGGGAGTCTCCAGAATAAGAGGCATCTCATCGAACCGTGGATCATTCATGATAAAGGAGAAGAGATCCATGTTCATCACACCCTTGCCAATGCTGTCGTGACGGTCGACACGTGAGGCCAGCTCTTTCTTGGAATCGTTGATATGCATTCCCTTCAGGTAGTTGAACCCGACAATCTGAGCGAACTTATCAAAAGTCTCCTCATATCCTTCTCTTGTTCTGATCTCGTAGCCTGCGGCCAGCGTATGTGCCGTATCAAGACAGACACCTACCCTGCTTTTATCCTCTACCTTGTCGATGATCTGCGCAATCTGCTCGAAGGTATGCCCCAGGTTGGTCCCCTGCCCTGCCGTGTTTTCAATCACGGCTGTCACACCGCTTGTTTTTTCCAGCGACAGATTGATCGATTCGGCAATTCTGTCGAGGCAGGCATCGATGGAGATTTTGTTCAGATGGCTTCCCGGATGGAAGTTGAGCCTGTTCAGGCCCAGCTGCTCACACCGCTTCATCTCATCGTTGAAGGCGGCACGTGATTTGTTGATCTCCTCCTCACCCGGATTACCCAGGTTGATCAGGTAGCTGCTGTGCGGAAGGATATAATCGGGTGAGAACCCCAGCTCTTCACAGCGTGATCTGAACAGATCGATGTTCAGCTCCGTGTATGGAGAGGCAAACCATTGTCGCTGATTTTTTGTGAAAAAGGCGAATGCGCCCGCCCCGATTTTGTGTGCATTTACCGGTGCATTCTCTACTCCTCCCGATGCGCTGATATGTGCTCCTACATATTTCATACGATAATATTTTTATTCTTTTCATGAAAGTCGCATGGTCCTTTGGCGGTGAATGATGCGCATGGTCGTTCCAAACGATCTTATTTTAGAAAAAGCAAATATACAACGATAAAATGAAACGCACCACTTTTTTGTGAATGCTTCGCAGGATTCTTTCTACTGCTTACGAACCTTCGGGAAAGTGATAAGGAAAGAGAGTCCTCCTTCAGAGCGATTTTTAGCCAGTATGCTTCCTTTGTGAAAGAGCACAGCATTCTTCACGATGGAGAGCCCCAATCCCGAGCCACCCGTATTGCGTGTTCTGCCCTCATTTACGCGGTAAAAGCGCTCGAAAATACGCACCAGGTGCTTCTCTGCCACCCCTGTGCCGCTATCATAAAATTCAAAATAATAGGCCTCGTCGTTCTCACTGTAACAACGTATCACAATATCTATTTTCTCACCGGCATAATCGATGGCATTCTCCGTCAGATTACGGAAGATGGAATAGAGAAGCGTACGGCTTCCATAGATGACCACCTTTTCACTCACATCAACCAGGAGGTTGTCACCATTCTCTCGGAGCTTATCTGACACATCGGCTTCCAGGTCGTTCAACAGCTCTTTCATCTGCACCGGCTCCATATCGAAACGATCGGAGGCATCCTCAATTTTGGTGAGCATGCTGATATCCTGTATCAGTTCCGACAGACGGATAGTCTGCGTATAGGCTCTGTCGAGAAAACTTCGGGTACGCTCATCAACACTACTCCCGGAAAGGCTCAGGATAGTCTCCAGATAACCGCGGATGCTGGTCACCGGTGTACGCAGCTCATGCGCGATGTTATTGGTCATCTCCTGTTTGAGCAGACGTCTTTTCTCCAGCTTGGTGATATCACTGATATAGAGTTCAAAGCTCTGATCATCAAAAATGATGACTCGTACATTGAACTGCTTGCCGCTTTTTGCTATGCGCTGGGAGTACATATTACCCTCCCGTCTATCCTCTTTAAGAAAACGGACAACCTCTCCAAAAACGGGAGCGGCGAAAAGCTGCTCTGTCTCCAGTATGGGTTTATCAAGGATCACGTTGAGGTACTGCAAAAAATGAGAGTTGCTGTACACCTCCTTCTGATCTTCAGAAAAGATGGCAATACCCTCTTCGGAAAACTGAAAATGCTGTAGTAGCTTCTCTCGCTCAGCCGCCAGCTTACGCCTGTTTTCCTGTAACAGGTTATAGTTCTCCACAATATCTCTGCTCACCTCCCCCACTTCATCGTCAGTAAAAATAAATGAGGGCGGTATGGCTGATCCTTTTTTCATATTCAGTGAGAATCCTCTCAACTCTCTCATCGATTTAGAAAACCGATTGGCGAAATAGACCATCATCAGCACACAAACAACAAAAAAGAGGAGAATATAATAGGCAAATGAGTTTCCGGAATTGATAAATGACTGTAGCTCCACATCATAGGGCAATGCTACCCGTATGAATAAAGCATCGTCATATTTTTTTGCATGGTAAAGGTATTTCACACTGTTGCTGCTGGAGAGACGGATATTTGACCCCTTGCCCAGTGCGATACTTTTCTCAATCTCGGGACGCTGCAGATGATTCTCCATCCTGTCAGCCTCCAGCAGGTTGTCGTACATCACAGCTCCCTGGTTATTGATGATGGTAAGGCGTAGTTCAGGTTGCATATACCTCAATATCTCTTCAACCTGACCGATGTCTCCCTCTGATAACAGATTATTCTCTTTCAGGTAGGAGCGGACTATCTCCGCATCATTATCGAGCATTCGTTCAAGACTCTCTCTACGCTCTTTCTCAATCTGATGCTGTTCAAACAGAATGATCCCCACGGTGAACAGAGCAATGATCACCGAGAAGAATGCAAGGATACGTCTTTTAAATGATCCCTTCTTTCTCATTGTATATTCCCGGAGCTAATATTCAGATAATAACCAAATCCCGATCGATTTACAATGATATGCGCATAGCTGCCCAGTTTCTTCCTCAACCGCGTAATGTGTACATCGACCGTTCTGTCCAGCACAAACTCATTGTCACCCCACACGCTGTTGAGTATCTCAGAACGGGTAAGCAGGTTGGGAGAAGCCTGTGCCATCAGTGAAAGGATCTCAAACTCTTTTTTTGTGAGTGACAGCTCCTCGCCCTCTATTTTCACACGATTACCGGGAATATCAATGGTTAATCCTTTATAGGACCAATTCGTCGCGGCAGGCATTTTAATAAGTGAGGAACGTTTTAAAAGGGCCCTCACACGTGCGAGCACCTCCCTCACTGAGAACGGCTTGGCGATGTAATCATCTGCTCCCAGCGAGAAACCGGTTAACATATCATTTTCTCTGTTCTTTGCTGTCAGAAAAATGATAGGTACATAATTCCCAGCTTTACGCAGCATCTCAGCCATTTTAAAACCGGACATCCCTCCCATCATCACATCCAGGATGATCAGTTGGTGTACGTCAGTTATTCTATTCAGTGCCTCTTCCGCAGATGTGGCGACATCCACGATGTAACCTTCATTCTCCAGATTGAACTGAAGGATGTTGCAAATGTCTTTCTCATCATCAACAACTAAAATTCTTTCTTCCATAACAGTGATAAAATGTGCAGAAAAACTTCCTCACAAATGTACGATATGAATGTTACATTGCGGCTACAATAAAGTTACAAATTTGTTAAGATTACAAATAGCTGAACTGAAAAAGAGGGTTTATTACCTCATAACCAAAAGAAAAAGCATTTTTGCAGTTGTTAAATAAAATAAATGTTTATTTTTGCAGTAATGTCATAATATATGACACCTTAATTGACGAGCCGTTTAGATTGTGAAATTTGAGCGGCTTTTTTGATTGCATACATATCAGTAACCTGTTATACCTACACACCGCCATCTTCTTCAAGGTATGCTATACAAATTCCTGAAATATTCATACCTTTGCCGGTGAAAAGCAATAGCTTCTCTGTGTAGCTTAGGAAACCACATAAAAACAAAGAAGAATGAATGAATACAGCAATCAGGATGCACTCGTCCTCTTTTCAGGCGGACAGGATTCCACCACCTGCCTTTACTGGGCTAAGCAGCATTTCAGAAAAACCTACGCTCTCTGTTTCACCTATGGACAACGCCACTCACAGGAGGTGGAGAATGCACGGCGAATAGCGGAGATGGCTGAAACACCCTTTCGTATCCTCGAAGCGAACATCATCTCGCATCTGGCACCCAACTCACTCACTGACGCCACCATGCTGATGGACAAAGAGAAGCCTGCCGGTTCCTATCCCAACACCTTCGTCCCCGGAAGAAACCTGCTGTTTCTCACCTTTGCAGCCACTCTCGCCTATGCGCAGAATATACGCCACCTAGTGACAGGTGTATCGGAAGCCGACTACAGCGGTTACCCCGACTGCAGGGATACCTTTATCCGTTCTGCCAATACCACCCTCAACCTGGCCATGGACAAGCAGTTCGTGATTCACACACCACTGATGTGGTCCAACAAGAAACAGGTGTGGCAGCTGGCTGATGAACTGGGTGTCTTTGATATTGTGAAAAATGAAACCCTCACCTGCTACAATGGTATTCTCGCCGCAGGATGTGGCCATTGTCCTGCATGCCTTCTGCGCAACAAGGGTCTGCAGGAGTATATGGCAGAAAGAGGAAAGTAAACTGAATGTATCACATTAAACACAGATTTCATATGCAACAGGATAATCTCAGCCACCTGGGTGGTAAAACAGAATACAGGCAGGATTACGCGCCGGAGATACTGGAAGCGTTCGTGAACAAACACCAGGGAAATGACTACTGGGTAACGTTCGATTGTCCGGAGTTCACCAGCCTCTGCCCCATCACCGGGCAACCCGATTTCGCCACCATCCGCATCGATTATATCCCCGAGGTGAAGATGGTGGAGAGCAAGAGTCTCAAGCTATATCTCTTCAGCTTCCGTAATCACGGTGCTTTTCATGAAGATTGCGTAAATATCATCATGAAAGACCTTATTCGGTTGATGGATCCCAAATATATCGAGGTTACCGGCATCTTCACTCCCCGTGGAGGTATCAGTATATATCCCTATGCCAACTACGGCCGCAATGGTACCAAATATGAAAAGCTGGCCGAGGAGCGACTGTTTACACACTCATTTCCAATTTAAAACAAAAGAGATCCACCGGGTGGCATCTTACCACCTGATGAATCTCTCGTAAAAGCTTTGTGATTCAATTCCTATTATTTTTCTTTAGTCGGTATCACAGGAGCAGGTTCGTAAACCCTGACCCAGTCGATCAGCATGTCCGCAGGTAGTCCGGCCGCATCAGTATCACTGTTCAGCCTAATGCCCAGGAAAAGTTCAAAATCCTGATCGTCAAACGGAAACTGACCTGGCATATCAGTAAGGATCCGGGGATATTTCTTCGTACGGATATCATTCACATAAAAGACAAGGCTGTCGGGATATTTCTCTACACTGTATATTTGGAACAGGTTGGGATTCACGCCTACCAGTGCACTTGATGGCGGGTTGTCGGGCATACCCTCTGTGGTGGTATATTCAGAGGAGACGGACTGATAGACGAACTCATCCACTCCATATCGTTCCATAAAGTCGATGGTGATGTTTTTCGCCCTGTCTGCCGGCAGAAGTGAAAAGTAATGGGTTGCTCCCACAGCCGGGTTCATCCTTGCTCTGACCTCAATCCTGCTGATTTTTTGCTTCTTCACGCCTTCTCTGGTGATTCCACCGGTGAGGAAAGGCATCGTGTCGTTGGGAGCCGAATTTTCAACGGCCCGCAACACAAGGTTACCCTCCTGAACAAGATAAAGCCCGTCATGCTGACTCATGTATCTGTTCATATGCTGTTTTCCCTTGGCTGTTTTTGACCAGGCATTTGCATCCAACGACTCATCGAAATCATCCTCCCAAACAAGTGTCCATCCTTTCCTTGCCTTTTCTTCTTCGTTCTTTTTTTGTCCGTTGCAGGAATAGAGGCCTGCAACAAACATCGCTATCAATAGTAAGTGTGAGATTTTATTCATTATATTTCTTTAATTATAGTTCAGGTGTACGAATCGTTCACATTCAAAGTGATGTTAAGATGATCTACCCATCTCCCTGATCAGTTTTTAACAATGCAAAAGTAGGAATAATCTCCCATATCAAATTCCGGTTTATGCACAATAAGTGTTAATGCCACGTATAGGTTTCAATTTTATACTGTGGCCACTCAAATAATGCCGGATCAATATCCATAAAGAAAGAAAAAAATCAAATGAAAGGGAAACTTTTTTATTACCTTTGCTCCCTACATAAAAGATTGTAAGTTTTATTTACATTCATCAATCATTGTAGTCACTATGCCTGATATTTCTCAGCGGGGAATGCGAATGCCCGCATCACCTATACGAAAATTAGCACCATTGTCTGATGCCGCCAAAGAATGCGGTGTGAAAGTGTATCACCTCAATATCGGACAACCCGATCTGCCCTCACCCCTTTCTGCGCTTGAAGCGATCCGCCGGATCGACCGCACCACACTGGAGTACAGTCCCAGTGACGGCTATCGCTATTACAGGAAGAACCTGGTGAACTATTATAAGAAGTACAATATCAACCTCACACCCGAGGAGATCATTGTGACTGCGGGTGGCTCGGAAGCTGTGCTCTATGCTTTTATGGCCTGCCTGAACCCGGGTGATGAGATCATCATCCCCGAGCCGGCATATGCCAACTATATGGCTTTCGCCATCTCCGCCGGAGCGGTTATACGCTCTGTCCCCTCTACCATGGAGTCGGGCTTTGCACTCCCACCCATTGAAGCATTCGAGGAGCTGATCAATGAACGTACAAAAGGTATCCTGATTTGTAATCCCAACAACCCTACCGGCTATGTCTACACACCTCAGGAGATGGAGCAGATCAGAGTCCTGGTGAAGAAGTTCAATATCTATCTCTTCTCTGATGAAGTGTACAGAGAGTTTATCTACAATGATACCCCGTATGTTTCTGCATGTCATCTGGAGGGAGTGGAAGAGAACGTGGTGCTGATCGATTCCGTGTCGAAGCGATACAGCGAATGTGGTATCCGTATAGGTGCGTTGATCACCAAAAACCGCAGGGTGCACGACACGGTGATGAAGTTCTGTCAGGCACGCCTGAGTCCGCCACTTATAGGACAGATCGCAGCCAATGCATCACTGCAGGAGAATGGTGATTACATGCAGCACAACTTTGATGAGTATAAAAGCAGACGTGATTTCCTGATAGAGCGGCTCAATAAAATCCCCGGTGTCTACTCCCCCATGCCGCAAGGAGCTTTTTATACGCTGGCGCGACTGCCGGTGGACGATGCCGACGCCTTCTGTGCCTGGTGCCTCTCCGATTTCCGTTATAAAGATCAAACCATCTTCATGGCGCCGGCATCCGGTTTTTACGTCACACCCGGCCTGGGGCGGAACGAAGTACGCATCGCATATGTACTTAACAGGGAAGACCTGGACAACGCGCTGACGGTACTCGAAAAAGCACTGGAGGCATATAATAACACCTGGTAACAAAGATGAATACGGAACTGTTCATAGCACGACGGATTTACAAGGGCGATAAGAAGAACGAGAAACGTGTCTCATCACCCGCCATCAAAATTGCCATTGCCGGCATCGCGCTGGGCCTGGCAGTGATGATCGTGGCGGTATGTATCATCGTAGGGTTCAAGAAAGAAATCCGCGCCAAGGTGGTGGGCTTCGGCTCCCACATACAGATCACGGCTTTCGATAGCAACACCTCGTATGAGCAGATGCCTATTGCCTTTTCAGACACACTTGCAGAGACACTGACCACAAACCCTGCGATCAGTTACATCCAGGAGTACATCACCAAGCCGGGGATCATCAAGACCGACGAAGATTTTCTGGGTATCGTGCTCAAAGGTGTGTCAGAGAGATACGACTGGGATTTTTTCAGGAAGAACCTGATCGAAGGGAACATCATACAACCGGGCGACACCACCACCGGCAACCAGGCAATCATATCGAAAGAGATCGCCGACAAGCTTCATCTGAAGCTGGGTGACAACTTCACCTGCTATTTCGTACAGGAACCCGTGCGGGCCCGCCGGTTTGACATCGTGGGTATCTATCGCACCAACTTCGAAGATTACGATAAGCTTTATATCATCACCGAAAAGGAGATCCTCGGCTCCCTCAATGGCTGGGAATCAGATATGGTGAGCGGCATTGAGGTGTTGGTAAAGGATTACAACAACCTGGACAAAACTGCTCAGGATCTCTTCTTTGAGATGTCATCCTATAAAGACCGCTTCGGCAATGCGCTCTACACCCGCTCCATCAAGGATATCAACCCCATGATATTCAACTGGCTCAACCTGCTGGATATGAACGTATGGGTCATCATCATTCTCATGCTCGTCGTATCGGGGTTCACCATGATCTCCGGCCTGCTGATCATCATCCTGGAACGCACCAACATGATCGGGATGTTAAAATCGATGGGCGCAAGAGATTTCAGTATCCGCAAGGTGTTTCTCTACCTCTCGGCGTTCCTTATCGGTCAGGGGATGTTATGGGGTAATATCATCGCACTGGCAGCCTGTCTGTTTCAGGAGTGGACCCAGGTTCTGAAGCTCGACCCGACCACCTACTACCTCTCTGCGGTACCTGTTGATATGAACCTGCTCTATATCCTGCTGTTGAATATTGGCACACTGCTTGTTTCATTGCTGATGATGATCGGACCCTCCTACCTTGTTGCAAAGATTACCCCTGCAAAATCGATCCAGTTCGAGTGAACCGTTAATTCAATTACGCATCACAACACACTCTTATTGATTCATTTATTGTACGTTTTGTTTAAAATAATCTTTTACTGCACATGAAAATTCTACATACTGCCGACTGGCATCTGGGCAAGCGGTTAGATGATCGCTCACGGATGGAAGAGCAACAGGTCGTGATGCAGGAGATCTGCGAGATCGCCGACCGTGAAGAGGCGGATGTCGTGCTGGTAGCCGGCGACCTGTTCGACACCTTCAATCCCCCCACCGAGGCGGTCGATCTGCTCTACCAGACACTGAAGCGGTTGACGGCAGAAGGCCGACGGCCAGTGATTGCCATCGCCGGTAACCATGACTCACCCGATCGTATTGAGGCACCCGACCCGCTGGCACGCGAGTGCGGGATTATCTTCGCCGGTTACCCCCACACCCTCATCCCTCCCTTCGCACTCGATTCAGGACTAAGGGTGGTGCAGAGTGACAAAGGGTTCGTGGAGCTGCAGCTTCCCGGCAATGAAACACCGCTACGTCTGTTGTTCACACCCTATGCCAACGAGTACCGCCTCAGGACTTTCCTCGGTCACGAAGAGAGCGAAGAGGAGCTGCGTCTGCTCCTGCAGGAGAGATGGCAGCAGCTGGCCGACAGCTATTGCGACCGGCGGGGAGTGAATATCCTCCTCTCCCATCTCTTTATGGTGAAGAGAGGCGACAAGCTTCCCGAAGAGCCGGAAGAGGAGAAACCAATCCTGCAGGTAGGTGGTGCACAGGTGCTCTACACCGGGAATATCCCGCGGCAGATACAATACACGGCGCTGGGGCATCTGCACCGCATGCACAGGGTGGATGCATCATCAACAAAATTATCAACATCACTGCCAGCGTCAACAACACTTCCAGCGACCACATCAGTCATATCATCACCCGTCTTTTACAGCGGCAGCCCCCTCTCCTACAGTTTTGCCGAAGCGGGTCAGCAGAAACATGTGCTGATGATTGAGGTGGAGCCGGGTGAAGCAGCCGTTGTGCGCGAGGTGCCGCTGACCCGTGTGAAGAGACTGCTGCGAAAGCGGGCTCACGGTGTCGATGAAGCTTTGCAATGGCTCTCTGAGAACAGTGATGCACTGGTGGAGCTGACGATTGTCACGGATACTTTCCTCACCGCCCTGGAGCGGAGAGCGCTCAACGCCGCACACTCGGGCATTGTGACCATCATCCCCGAGGTAGCCGATGTGGAGAACCTGGTGGGCAGCGGACAGAAACAGATCGACCTGAGCCGGGGCATGGAGAACCTGTTCCGCGACTATTTCCATCATGAGAAAGGGCAGGAACCCAATGATGAGATCATGCAGTTGTTCAACGAAATAATGGCAGAGGAATGATACCCATAGAACTCACCCTGCAGGGGCTCTACTCCTACCAGGCAAAACAGACCATCGACTTCACCCGTCTTACCGCCGCCGGCCTCTTCGGCATCTTCGGCACGGTGGGCAGCGGCAAGTCCTCCATCCTGGAGGCGATCACCTTCGCCCTTTACGGTCGTACCGACAGACTGAACCTGTCGGGTGACAACCGCAACTACAACATGATGAACCTCAAATCGGGAGAGCTGCTGATAGACTTCATCTTTGAGACAGGCAGTGAGCAGACAGCCTATCGCTCCACCGTGAGAGGGCGACGCAACAGCAGGCGGTTCGAAGAGGTGAAAACCCTTGAGCGTGCTGCCTACAGAAAGGTGGACGACGAATGGCTACCCATCGAACAGGAGGCGTTGGTGGAGGCCATCGGCTTAAGCTATGAGAACTTCAAGCGCACCATCATCATCCCGCAGGGACAGTTTCAGGAGTTCCTTCAACTGGGGAACAAGGACCGCACGCAGATGTTAAAGGAGCTCTTCAACCTGGAGAAGTACGAATTTTTCTACAAGGTGGTATCGCTGGAGACAAAAAACAACGCGCAGATGCAACACCTGGGAGGACAGCTACAGCAGCTGGGTGAGATAGACCCTGAGCAGGTGAACCTCCGTCAGGCACAGCTTCAGAAGCTGGAGGAGGCGATCGAAGGGCAGAACAGGGTGCTTGGTGAATTTCAGCAAAAGGAGGAACAGCTTCGCACCTTGCAGGAGCTGATACACAAAAGAGATGAAGCAGTGAAAGAGCTCCGGGAGCTGGGGCAGCAGGAGCCCGCCTACAAATCTCTCGAAAAGAGAATAGCACGCTACGAACAGTGTCTCTATCTGTTTAAGCATCAGCTCGACCTGCTGAAGGAGAGAGACAGGAAAAGGGAGGAGAGAGCAGCTCAGATCAGGGATGACAGGAAGAGACTGCAAGAGGAAGAGGCAGAGATTGAACGGATAGAGAAACTGATAGGTGAGCTCAGGCCGGCATATGAGAAAAGGGATGAGTTGCAGAAAAAGGCGGCAGAGCTGGCGCTGCTGGTGCAGATGAAAAAGGTGGAAGAGAGCATCGCCGGTGAGGAGATCCGCCTGAGATCGGGAGCTGACTTTCTTGATAAAGCGATGAGGCAGGCAGATAAACTAAAAACAGGGAAGCAACAACTCGAAGGATTGATCAGAGAGCTGCGCAACAAGACACCCGACCTGACCCTTCTCTCTGCCATCAGAAGCTGGCACAGTGAACACAAAAATCTCAATCACCTTCTTCTCGATGGTGAAAGAGAGATGGAGAAATATGTCAAACAGGAGAAGGAGCTGCTGAAAGAGCAATCGATGCTTCTCTCTGACCCGCTGTTTGAAAAGCTCCCGCATGATGCAGGATATCGTGAATGTGAGGGATTTCTGGAAAAAGAGACCGCAAAGGTCAAAGAGCTGCAACGGTTACAGGCAGTGGAGGAGAATCATCTGCGGGTGAAAGAGCAGTTAAAGAGTTATGCCAGCGACCTGGAAGAGGGTAAGCCCTGCCCGCTCTGTGGCTCCACACACCATCCGGAGCGCTATGAGAGTGACGACACCGGGAAACAGCTTCAGCATATTGAAGAAGGGAAACATGCGCTGGAGCTAAAGCTCACTCATACAGCATCGCTCGGCAGGAAACTCACATTGCTGGAAAGCAGGCAGGAGCAAATCCTTCAAAGTAAAAGTGAATGGAGTGAAAAGAGCAACAGACTCAACCGAAAGATGACTGACCATGAGGGACAGTTTATCTGGGAGAAGTACCGTGACGAAGAGCAGCTGAACGCAGCCTTCATGGAGGCGAAAGAGATTCAGGAGGCGCTCAGGGAGCATGAGAAGGCACTCTCTCTGGCATCCTCACAGCTGGAACAGGAGGAGAACAACAGAGAGCGCTACCGTTCAGAGCTGGAGAAGATACGCACCGCACGCACGGTGCATGAGACCACGCTGAGCACCCTCGGGCAGCAGTTGATGCTGATCACACCTGAACAGTACCGGCAGACAGCTGTGAAGGAGATTGAAGAGGAGAAGCAGCGGCTGTTGCAGGAGCATCAACGTATTGAGAAACGCTATGTGGAAAACATCGACCTGCTGCAGGAGAGGGTGCGAAAGAGGGACGGGCTGACCGGAGCGCTGAGGATCAACAGCAGGGAGCTGGAGCAGGAGCAGGCCGCCATAGACAGGCTACAGAAGCAGCTTGATGAAGCACTGGTGAAAAGCTCTTTCCGGGATTTGGAGGAGGTCTCACTGATCCTCGCTGAAGCGATGGATCTGGAAGCAGAAAAGAAAAAACTGGCCATCTTCAGTGACCACCTTCTTCGGTGCAAATCGACACTTGAACAGCTGCAGAAAGCGATTGGTGAGAGGGTGTATGATGAGGAAGCGCATGGTAAACTGCTCACTGATATCAATGCACTGAGGGAAGAGGTGACAGAGAAAAACAGGGAACAGGGAGAGATAACAGGGCTGCTCAGAAAGCTACAGGAGGATCTGCAAAGCATGGCCTCACTCCGTTCGGAACTGGGGAAACTGGAGGTAAGGGCTGAAAACATCAAAACGATGAAATCGCTCTTCAAGGCAAGCGGGTTCGTGAATTACATCTCCACCGTCTACCTGCAGAATCTCTGTAACGCCGCCAACGACCGTTTCTTCCGGCTCACACGACAGAAGCTGAGCCTTGAGATCACTGCCGACAACAATTTCCAGGTGCGCGATTTCATGAACGACGGCAAGGTGAGAAGCGTCAAGACCCTTTCGGGAGGACAGACGTTCCAGGCCTCCCTCTCGCTGGCACTCTCTCTTGCAGACAATATCCAGCAGATCACCCGCTCTAACCAGAACTTCTTCTTCCTTGATGAAGGTTTCGGATCGCTCGACAAGGAGTCACTCGATGTGGTGTTCGACACGCTGAAAACACTTCGCAGGGAGAACCGCATTGTGGGTGTGATCTCCCACGTGGAGGAGATGCAGCAGGAGATTGAAGCACACCTGCGTATTGAGAACGACCCGGAGAGGGGTAGCCTGATCCGCCGCAGCTGGGAGGAGTAGGTTCAATGCAGTCTATTCCCTGACCAGGAAATTACGTTTATTGAGCATTGGGCAATCTCTGAGATTGGGGATGGAATAATCTGTTTTCCTTTCAGGTGAGAACAATCGCAGCGCATGTATCAAATAACCGGATGCAGCCCTTTTGCCATCATAGAGAATCTGCTCATAGAGATGCTCATTTTTCAGTCGCTCCATGAACGGTTCTAAAAGCTGCAGATCGATCAATGTGGTATCAGTAACATGTAAAAATTGAATGCTCATCGCCGCAATCTCTCCACTATTCGCACTTACCGCGAAACTGACCGCAGGGATGAATGCTGAGAGATGTGGCTGTTCAGTGAGCAGTGTTTGCACAATTTCATCCAACTGTCTCTGCTTTGAAAATTGAAAGGTGAGCGCTCCATCCAATACATTTCCCGACTTATCTTTGGCAGGAAGATTCATGTACATATGATACTTGCTGTCATAACATTCACAGATGATTTGAGTATCACCCTGATCGGTAAATAGTTCATTGCATCTAAAATTCAGGCCATAGAGATCCTGGTGTGAGAGAATTTGATATCCAAACATCGGGAAGATGGCTGACATGTAGCCAGCCGCAGCAATCCCGCGCGGGAAAGAGACCTTGTAGGTAACCTCTTTCTTCAGTTGCTCCCTGAAAGCGGCAAACATTGAAAGTTCACCGGCTGGTAATTCACCGGAATACAGCTTAAACGATACCGAAACAATGTTTCCTGCCGTATCCACTTTACAAATCGCACCCGGTCCTCCTATACGCAAATGACGTATGATCACCTCACTCGTAAATATTGATGTTTCCATCCCTTTCTGAATGCCGGGATCCATGGGATTTTTAGAAATGATATCAGTATAAGGCCTTCCTTTGCGATCTGCAGGATAGCTATCATATGCAGCTTCGCTGACATCAACAAGCAGCAGTCCCTGCTCCCACTTCCGGATAATGAATCCCTGTTGAATATCCTGAGCAGATACCCTATTGAAGGAAGAAAGGAGTGTAGTAGCAAGGAGATAAAAATAAATATTCTTCATCTTATTCATCATGGTTATTTTCCGGTATTTACTTCTGTATATGCTACATGAACCTGAAAAAAGAAAAAATAACGAAGCGGCAATAGAATTACATGGGTAAAAGTGCAGATTCAAACATTAAAGCCCAAATATATTAACTTAATTATTGTTATTTCATTATTTGTAAGTAGCAGCAGAGATGCCTGGCCCCGTGAATGCTTTTCGGTTTTCCTCATTTTTCTCTATCTTTACGCGCCGGCAAAGGATTAAACCTCCCTGTCGTGAAACAGAAATAAAAATGAGTATCAACTGGATCATATTGATTATCGGAGGTGTGTTCGAATCACTGTTCGCAATCAGCCTTGGAAAAATGCAGCAGACATCGGGGAAAGAGTTCTGGTTGTGGTTATTTTCTTTTATTGCTTCTGTGAGTCTGAGCATGTTTTTGCTTTTCAAATCGATGGGGGGTACCCACCCTATCCCTACCGGCACAGCCTACGCTGTCTGGGCCGGTATAGGTGCCGTGGGTACGGTGATTCTGGGTATTCTTTTTTTCAAGGAGCCTGTAACATTATGGCGCATATTTTTTCTGACCACACTCATCCTTTCTATTGTAGGGCTTCAGCTCACCTCTTCATATCATGTATAATCACCTGCAATTCTCATCCGGTGATCACTAAAAAGAGAGAAAGCATCACTTTATAGAGATTATTTCTTCCTCTTTTTCCAGAAGTCAGAGCCAGTTTCTACCGATATCATCATCATCAATCAGACACATTACTCTCTGTCAGCCATATACCAGAACTGTTGATAACATGTTGAAAAGCTGTTCAGAAGTTGTTTATAATTACACCACTAAATATTTGCTTATCGTGAAAGAGTAATGTTATATTTGCAAACAACATCAACGAAAGATATCAGTACGATAATCGTACAAAAGATACCAGGAGTTCTTTGACATTTTGTACACGACCGGAAGAATTTCATTCAGCAATTAAACAGACTCGTCTGTTTATTCTCTCTGTTTATGATGATAAAGCTTTACCGCTTTCATCGGATGAACTGACCTATTCTGATAAGTCCTATGTACAGAAGGCAAACTTGTTTGTTTTTTGTCATGGCGGGAAATAGTTCATGAGAACTGAATGGTAATTCTATCGCACAAAAAGAATCTGCGGCAGCCTGCGCACGCTATATCGGTGAATAGGAGACTCTCACGGGTTTATTTATTCTACCGGCATAGAAGCAACAGCTCGCAAAAGCTACAGAGGTATTCGGGAAAGTAGTCAATCCGTATCAAAAGTATGGAACTGACCCACCCTACCGAATAGAAAGGATAATACTTCAGGGAATTTAATTTCTCTACTATCTCAAAAGAAAAGAACAGATGATTTTGGCGGACGAGCCGAAAAACAGAAATCAGATGAAAGGTAAAACGGATGTTTTATTTCTGTTTCAGGTGATTTAGACGGAGAGTATCGTTTTCTATTCAGGCCATCCCAACTCTCAGGAGTGAAGATGAAATGAAAAGAGCATATCAATGTGTAATGTCCATGTCAAATTGAGAATTTCCGATTTCCGAATTAGTTATTTTATCATTTGTTTCTTCTTTCTGTCAAAAGGACCAATCTTCGGATGGGTATGGATGACGAAGGAAATTTCTTTTGAACACAGATAGCAGGCATTATCCTGTTTCAAAAAAAGATCTTCTACTACATCGGTTTTCCGCTTGCGGTAACAAAGTGATGGTATGAAAGTCTTAGGTTGAATACTTGTACATAAAAGAGCGTTCTCCGGCAATGGCAGATGAAGAGTTTACTTTGATTCTGCATTTATTGCTTAACGGAAGCGTTCATGTATCTATTCTGCTTCAAAATCCGGAAAATTAGTATCAAACGGTTTAATGTTATCGAATTGAATGATATATAAGACTTCTCTGAATTGCTTTAACGGCTTCAAACACCGTTATGGACATTTTTTGAAGTATCCCTGTTTTGAAGTATTTGCCCTGAGGAGTATATTATGAACCCCAAAGTTTATTTGTTATTTCTTCGGTTTTTGAGACATCACTCATATAGCTTTTTTTCGCACATGATGGATGTGCACCGTCTGTACAGGACGATGAGAACTCCTACCCAACACAAAAAAGCCGGCTTTTCAACCGGCTTTTTTGTGTTTATAACGTTTCCTTAACTCATTGTAAGTATCATCCTATGATCATCAGCCATCCTGCGCATGTTCAGTATGGCATAGCGCATGCGTCCCAGGGCAGTGTTGATACTGACACCCGTCACATCAGCGATCTCTTTGAAGCTTAGATCTCTGTAGTATCGCATCTCCACAACCTCGCGCTGAGAATCTGGCAGGAACCCGATCAGTTTTTTTACATCACTCAACACCTGCGTCCTCACCATTTCTACCTCCACGGTATCATCACATAACGCCGGGTTATTGAACAGATCCACCTCATACTCATCATTTGAAACAGCGTTTTCATTTTTTTTCTGACGAAAATAGTCTATCATCAGATTATGGGCAATGCGCATTATCCATGATTTAAACCTGCCAGTCTCGGTATATCTCCCTTGTTTGATGGTGGTGATTGCCTTGATGAAAGTATCCTGAAAGATGTCCTCTGCCAGGTCACTGTCGCGTACCGTGTAGAAGATATAATTATAAAGCTGCTGCTTGTGTCTGTGGAGGAGAGTATCAAACGCACTGTTGTTGCCGTCGGCATACGATATAACCAATTCCTCATCGGCCATCGTGCTGAGAGTATCCATAGCTTTACTGCTTAAATTGTTATGTTAATTTAGTCGAGTAAAGAGGACTTATAGGCAATCGATTTTAGCGTTTGTTATTTTTCAGTAACAAAGAAATAGAAAATTAAGGGAACGACCAAACGGAAAAAGTTAAATAGAGAGATCCATTTCTGAGGATCTTATAAAGTTTATTACCTTTGTGGATAGAGTATTCATCTCAAAAGCGGTTATTCACATGAGACATGTTTATATTTCTTTGCTATTGCTTTTCATTTACTCAACCATCTATGCCCAGGATAACCCGCTGAAGCAGGACAGCCTCAGGCTGGAAACGGGCAGATCTTTGGAACTGAAGACCGACTCAATGACGTCTGACCGCAACGGAACAATACCATTGCGACTCCCCCGCCTCAACCCGGCAGAGAACCTGGAGCCGCAGTTTACTCCCTATGAACGCCACAGGATCAGCCTGAACCGGGAAAGAGGCAACTCTTTACTGCCTCCCGTTCATTGGTCTGGTGCCGCTACCGATTTCATCAATACAAAAAGCCGTACCGCCGTGGCGACGATGCTGCCTGCACCCAGGCTGCTGCTCTACAGCTCCACCACGCTGGGACTGGTGGAGACACCATACTTTGGCAAGGCTATCTACTACAACCTTAGCGCGGGATCGCAATATTTTATATCTCCTGCGTTTACCCTTGGGGCAAGCGGCAGCTACCATTCCGACTTCGGAATTCTTCCACACTGGAGCACGGGGCTGGATGCGAGTTACCAGATCAGCAGGAACATGATGATCGACGGTGGTCTCTCCTACATGCAGACGGCAGGAAATATGTTCGGTCTTAAGCAGTCGGTCGTGACCATGGATCTGCACGGCCGTTACCGGCTGAACGATGACTGGTTTATGAATGCCTACGGCGGCATGCCTGTGATGCAGCGGAACAACCGTCCCGCAGCTCCCATGATGCCGATGATGAACACCCCTTACTATGGCGGCTCGGTGGAGCACTGGTTCAACTCAACCACCGGTGTGGAGGCCGGTGTGATATGGATGCGTGATATGTTCAGCGGCAAGATGCGACCCCAGCCCAAGTTGGAACTGCTCTTCCGTCCGGGAAGATAATCATCATAAAAAAAGACAACCCAAATAAATAGGCTGTCTTTCTTCACTTTTCTTTTGAACTTTTTTTACTCCGTGATGCCGGGTTTATAGTAGGCCATATCCTCGATACGTGCTTTGGTGACGAAGTGATAGTTCTTCATCACCTCAATCTGTCCGTAGTGTATGTAGACCTCGGCACTGCGACGGAACAACTCCTGATTCTTGTTTGTATCCTGCAAGAGAAGATGTCCAGCGATCAGATGCCCTGCACTCTCCACTAGGCGGCGTGCATGGAAGTCAAGGTATTCCTCATCCTTGGGGGCAGCCACCTGCTCGATCAGTTTCTCATACATCTGTGCCATGTTTGATAAAACACGTTTCAGCGGCTCCAGCTCGGGCGTTACCGGCATTGCTTCATACTCTCTGATACGTTGGAGATAGGTACCTGTTGTTACGTGGCGGATGGCTGCCACCACCTGCAGCTGGGTTGTCCCCTCGTAGATATTGGTGATGCGTGCATCCCTGTAGAGGCGCTCGCACTTGTAGTCTTTCATATATCCCGATCCACCGTGCACCTGAATGGCATCGTAGGCATTCTGATTGGCATACTCACTGCTCATACCTTTACCGAGAGGGGTGAATGCATCGGCCAGGCGTGAATAATACTTCATCTCCGTTCTCTCCTCCGGTGTAAGCTTACGTTCTCTGGCAATATCCTCCAGCGTCTTGTACATATCCACAAAACGACAGGTTTCGTACAACAGTGTACGAGAAGCGTCTGTTTTGGCCCGCATGTTGGCCAGCATCTCATAGACCGGAGGGAACTCAATGATCGCTTTACCAAACTGGCGACGTTCAATCGCATAATCGTAGGCCTCACGCGTAGCTGCCTCTGAGAGGCCCACCGACTGTGCCATGATCCCTAGCCGGGCACCGTTCATCAGCGACATCACATACCTGATCAATCCCATCCGGCGTGTTCCTATCAACTCGGCTTTGGCATTCTTGAAGACCAGCTCACAAGTGGGTGCTCCCTTGATACCCATCTTGTTCTCGATGCGACGTACGTTTACACCACCACTTTTTTTGTCGTATACAAACATGGAGAGACCGCGGGCATCCTTCGTACCCTCTTCAGAACGGGCAAGCACCAGGTGTATATCGGCATCACCGTTGGTGATGAAACGCTTAACACCGTTCAGATACCACTGTCCCTCTTCCTGGTTGTAGGATGCTTTCAGCATCACAGCCTGCAGATCAGACCCGGCATCCGGCTCAGTCAGGTCCATCGACATGGTTTCACCCTTCACAATGCGCGGAAGGAAGCGGTTCCTTTGCTCCTCTTCGGCAAACTCATAGATGGTCTCACCACAGTCCTGCAGCATCCATATATTCTGAAAGCTGGCGTCGGCACGACTGACGATATCTGCCGAGATCATATAAGGAACCATCGGAAAATTAAGTCCTCCATACTTACGGGCAAGACCCATCCCCATAAGCTCTGCTTTATTGAGTGCATCGAGATTATCCTGCGTGGCAGCTGCATAGCTTACCCTACCATCACTGACCGTGGGACCGCTCTGATCAACTGCCTCTGCATTGGGTTCAATGATATCTCCGCATATCTCACCTACCACTTCCAGCACTTTATCGTAACTGTCCATAGCATCTTCAAAATCCATCGGTGCGTAATCACAGTTTTCCTTATCAGCGTAATTTCTTTCTTTCAATTCCACAATTCGTTTCATCAATGGATGGTCAAGGTAATGTCTGAACTGTGGGGTATCTGTATAAAAGTTTGCCATTATATATCGTTCTGTTATTTGATTATTCTGTTTGCGGGTATAGTCTGACCAGGATTTTTGTTACTCACTTATTCTCTATTGGTTGTACACCCTTTTGTTTTCACTATTTATTTTTCACTTTTCACTATTTAGTATTGCTCTTATAGTGTTTAATCATCTTTGGGATCACCCGTTCAATTTCTCCGGTGATCACATAATCGGCAATTGCATTGATAGGAGCATTGGGATCGTTGTTGATGGAGATGATGATAGAGCTCTCCTGCATTCCGGCGATATGCTGTATCTGTCCCGAGATACCGCAGGCGATATAGACCTTCGGGCGGACGGTCACACCGGTCTGGCCAACCTGACGTTCATGCTCAACAAAACCGGCATCGACCGCTGCACGCGATGCACCCACTTCAGCTCCCAGCACATCGGCTAGTTTATAAAGCAAATCGAAGTTCTCCTTCGAACCTACACCATATCCACCTGAAATGATGATGGGTGAATTCTTAATATTCACCTTCGATTTCTCAATATGACGGTCGATGATGGTCAGGACATAATCTTCCTCCTTCACATAATCACTCACCTGATGTTCAATAACCTCTCCCTTGTAGTAGGGATCGACGATCTCTTTTTTCATCACCCCTTCGCGAACAGTTGCCATTTGCGGTCGGTGATCAGGGTTCACGATCCATGCCACAATATTACCTCCAAAAGCGGGGCGTATCTGGTAAAGCAGGTCTTTGTAAGTTTTACCCGCTTTTTTCTCTTCGTGATCACCTATCTCAAGTGATGTACAGTCGGCCGTCAGGCCGCTTCCCAGAGCCGACGAAACACGGGGTCCCAGATCACGACCGATGATGGTGGCTCCCATCAGGCAAATCTGTGGTTTCTCCTCTGTGAAAAGCTTAACCAGGATTGAGGTGTGGGGCAGTGTGGTGTAGGGTGACAATCGCTCTTCACCAAAGAGATGCAATTTATCCACCCCATAGGGGAGCACCTGCTGCTCAACCGTTCCGAGGGTTGCTCCCGCAGCGATCGCTTCCAGTTTACATCCCAACTGATTAGCTAGTGAGCGTCCTTTGGTAAGTAGTTCCTGACTCACATCGGCTACTATCCCCTCTTCAATTTCCAAGTATACAAATATGTTATTCATTCTTTTATTTCAATTGTGTTAACCTATCGTGTGATTTTCTATCAACTCCCTCATCAACTCATCAATCTCGGCATCGTTACCGTTGAGACGTTTGCTCTCTTTCGCCTGAAAAACAACATTCTCAATCTTTTTCACCTTCGTAGGTGATCCGGAAAGACCGCACTGTACCGGATCGGCATCCACATCGGCAACACTCCATTCTGTAAGGTTCAGATAAGGACGACTGCTGTAGATGTCGATATAGTCGATATGTTCCACCTGCCGCTCGGTGATGGTTTTGGCATGTTTGTACTTTTGAAGCAGCTTCGCGTTTCGTGGTCTGCAGGGTGCAGCAGATCCATTCACGGTAATCACTACGGGTAGTGGGCATTCCACAATTTCTACTCCGTGCTCCAGGCGTCGTTTCACTCTCACCTTACCATTCTCAATTCTTTCGATATCTTCGGCATAAGTGATTTGAGGTATTCCCAGCTTCTCAGCTATCTGCGGTCCCACCTGAGCGGTATCACCATCAATAGCCTGTCGCCCTGAGATAATGATATCATAGGACCCGATCTTTTTTGCTGCCATAGACAACGCATAGGATGTGGCCAGTGTGTCGGCGCCGGCAAAAGCCCTGTCGGTTAGTAGCACCCCGTCGTCTGCACCACGGAAGAGTCCTTCACGCAATATATTAGCAGCCCTTCCGGGTCCCATTGTAAGCATAGTTATTTTTGTTCCGGGATGCTGATCCTTGATCCGGAGTGCCTGTTCCAAAGCATTCAAATCTTCGGGATTGAAAATTGCGGGCAGTGCCGCCCTGTTCACAGTTCCGTCGGCCTTCATAGCATCTTTCCCCACATTACGGGTATCAGGGACCTGCTTGGCCAACACAATAATGTTAAATTGCATAGAGTTTATTTGTTTCTTTTGTGTTAGGAAGAAAGCAACAAATATACACAAAAATTCACTATTACAATCACATCTTACCTAACTTTCATAAAAAAACAGGTCTCATAATTAAACCAATTATGATAAAATGACTCTCTATATAGAATCGACTTATTTATAATATAGAAAACATTTACACCCGAAAAATGTTAGAGAGGTGTAAGAAACGAATCTCAAAAATATCTTTCTTTGCCTACAATTATTGTATGAAACCAAAAGATGCATTTTATCACACTTTAATATGATCGCCACTTGTTCGATACACTTAAATGAAAAATATATAAATCGTATGAAACGGATAACTCCTTTTTTAATTGTTCTTCTAGTTGGATTGCTCCTGAGCAGTTGTGCAGGTATTAAATATTTAACCGTGGAAACACGTGAGCCTGCTCAGGTCGCTTTACCATCTGACGTGCTTTCGGTGATTGTGGTGAATAATGTTGTGGAACAACCCGATGATATCGGACATGACTCAAAATTATTAGGACGTTCAGATGTTCAAAAAGAAAAGGGCTCATCTGATAGCATCGCAGTATACTATACAGAAGCCCTGGCGCAGTTTCTGGAGGAGGAGGATTATTTTCAACGGGTACTATTTCTGGATGAACCTTTGAGAGATGACAAAGATTTTTTCCGTGAACAACCACTCACACCTGAAATGATGAATGAAATTAGAAGTAAGACAGGTGCCGATGCGATCATCTCACTCGACAAACTGATTATGGAGACCAGGAAACAGGAGTTTTACCGTCAGCAGGGCTACACTTATAGTGCTATGACAGGTAAGATTCATTCCATACTTCGTGTCTATCTACCCACCATGGAAGGTAAAATTCCTGCAGTACATTATATTGACAGTATACGATGGGAAGGATTCGATATCCCGGATAAATTGGCTTATGCTGACGCCATGCTTCCCTCACGTGAAGAGGGTATGAAATTACTGGCCGTGGAGGCTGCAGAGAAGATGACATATGTCTTTGCCCCGCACTGGGAGATGCAGGACAGATGGTACTACACTCTACCCGGATCGTTGATGCGTGAAGGAGAAGCTTTTGCAAAAAGAGCAGAATGGTTTTCAGCGATAGAAAAGTGGGAAACGTTTTATAATAGCCGTTCCAACAAAACCAATAAAGCAAAGGCAGCAACCAATATCGCACTGGCATATGAGATGCTCGATGACATGGATAAAGCACTTGAGTGGGCAATCATTGCAAATGATCTCTTTGTACAGTCAACGACACAAAACTCATTGGAGAGAAGAAGATCACTCCTTTACAAGAACGAAATAATGAGACGCAATAATACGGGCAACAGACTTAATATGGACGATCTTTAATTTTTGCAGGAGAAAACCCTTATAAAAAAGAGTCTATAGCCCCCTTTTTGAAATAATTCGCTTCGATCGAAAAAAAACTATCGAAGTTATTCTTCGTTTTCAAAAAAAACATTACCTTTGCGATAGAATCTTCAACAGTACATATACTCATACTACTGTTAATCATTTGCATATTCATTTCAAACAAATTTATATCCGGTCATATTGCTGAATTAGTATGGATTCTTTGCATCCATCGCTCAGACCGGGCATCTTTCATTTACAGTATTTTATTCAAAAACCATAACGAATATTAATAGATCTACATGGCTTATAACATTATTGAGCTTAACGAAAAGCTCACAACAGAATTACGGGTTCTTGCTAAAGAACTGGGTATCAGACGACCTGATGCATATAAAAAAGAAGAACTCATATACAAGATTCTCGATGAGCAAGCTATTGCCGAGACAAAGAATCTGGGACCTGAACCAGTAGGAAGACAGAATAATAGCGGCAGAAAACGTTCCGATAACAGCACCAGGAGTCAGAAAAAAAAACCTACATCAAATAAAGCGGAATCAAAGGATAAAAATCCTGTCAATAAAAATCAAAAACCAGCCAAAACGCAATCAAAACCAGTTGCAACAGCAACTGAAAGACCTAAACTGGTAAAGAAGGATGACACTGTTTCTGACAAGAGAATACCGGAAGTAAAAAAAGAAGTCACAACACCATCACATGTTCAGCCGAAAGCTCAGAATATACCAGAAGCTAAACCTGAAATTAAACCTGATGTTGTACGTGAGATAAAACCCGACATAAATAAAGAGGTTAATAAAGGGATTAAAGCTGAGGTTAAGCCTGAGGTAAAGCCTGAAGAGAACAAATTGGTTACAGAAAAAAATGAGGAGATTGCGGGTAACGCAAAAGCTGTGAGCAAACCAATTCAATTGGTATTTCGTTCATCCAAACACCGTGATGACGAAAAGAAGAACACACCTGCTCCGGTAACATTGCCTCCGGTAGTTGCTGAAGACTCGTCAGTGGATCAATCCCTCCCCGATGATGTGGTTCCGTCAACAGGCGGAAAAGTTTCTTTGCAGGATCTGCTGGCACCTTCACCCTTACAGAATAAACAACAGCCTCAGGCACAACAAAACAAAAGCCATACTCCGGCAATTAATCAAAATCAGCCGCCACAACAAAAAGAGAAAGAGAAAGATTCAGGTTATGATTTCGATGGCATATTGACAGCTACGGGTGTACTGGAAATAATGCCTGACGGATATGGATTTCTACGTTCATCTGATTACAATTATATGTCATCACCGGATGATATTTATGTATCTCAGTCGCAGATACGTCTCTTCGGATTAAAAACCGGTGACGTCGTAGAGGGACCTATCCGCCCACCTAAGGAGGGTGAGAAATTCTTCCCCCTGGTAAAAGTAGATAACATCAATGGTCGTAAACCGGATGATGTACGTGATCGTGTTCCTTTCGATCACCTGAAACCATTATTCCCCAACGAAAAGTTTAATCTCACCAAAGGTCATAACGACAACCTTTCATGTCGTGTAGTTGATATGTTCTCTCCCATTGGAAAAGGACAACGTGGTCTGATCGTGGCGCAGCCGAAAACAGGTAAAACAGTGTTACTGAAAGACATTGCCAATGCTATTGCAGATAATCACCCTGAAGTATATATGATTATCCTGCTTATTGACGAACGTCCCGAGGAGGTGACCGACATGGAACGAAGTGTGAATGCCGAGGTGATCGCTTCTACATTCGATGAGCCGGCAGACCGCCATGTGAAAATTGCAGAGATCGTGCTGAACAAAGCACGTCGACTGGTGGAATGCGGTCATGATGTGGTTATTCTTCTCGACTCCATCACTCGCCTTGCACGTGCCTATAACACCGTGCAACCCGCCTCAGGAAAAGTACTTTCGGGAGGTGTGGATGCCAACGCCCTGCACAAACCCAAACGCTTCTTCGGAGCGGCACGAAACATCGAGTTCGGCGGTTCACTCACCATCATTGCAACTGCGCTTACCGACACCGGTTCCAAGATGGATGATGTGATCTTTGAAGAGTTCAAGGGTACAGGTAATATGGAGCTGCAGCTCGATCGCAGGCTCTCCAACAAACGTGTGTTCCCGTCGATAGACATTATCGCATCAAGTACCCGTCGCGACGACTTGCTCCTTTCTGCGGAGACGCTCAACCGCATGTGGGTACTCCGCAATTTCCTCTCCGATATGAATTCGGTGGAAGCAATGGAGTTCCTGTTGAATCGTATGCGACGCACTTCAAACAACGAAGAGTTCCTGATTTCCATGAATGATTAATCATTTGGTGAAATTGAGATAGTGACACTATAGGATAACAATACAAACGCAGCGGCAAAACCGTTGCGTTTTTTTTAATGTATGCCTGAATTATTGGAAAGGAAGCGGCGGATGATCTGTACAATCATCCCTCAGGTTGATGTTTTGTTCGCCTGTACATATCAATTCACAACCAGATATCACCGGGGTAACTCACATCTTCAAGGAAGAGTGCATATCCCGGTACAGAATCACCTGCAACCTGACGGTTTTTTGATTCAATGATACGTCGCAAACCCCGCTCATCGAGTCGCCCTCTACCCCCTTCCAGCAGTGTACCCGTGATGGCTCGCACCATGTTTCTTAAAAAACGGTCAGCAGTGATGGTAAAGATGTACAAATCACCCTTCTTCTCCCACCGGGCAGTTGATATCCTGCAAATGTTCGTCTTCACATCGGTATGCAACTTGCTGAAGCTGGTGAAATCTTCATACTCTTTCAGCACCGTACACAATGTGTTCATTATATCCAGTTCCGGCACATAATGTACCCTGAACGACTGTTCGTTGAGAAAGGGATCTTTTCTCGTAATGATATGATAGCTATAGGTACGTGAAGTAGCACTAAAGCGTGCGTGGGCATCAGGTTTCACCTGCTGAATGGCGGAGATGGAAATATCTTTGGGGAGGAAATTATTGAGCTTGTGCACAAGATC
Organism: Proteiniphilum sp.; assembly: GCA_015478855.1. Taxonomy (GTDB): domain Bacteria; phylum Bacteroidota; class Bacteroidia; order Bacteroidales; family Dysgonomonadaceae; genus Proteiniphilum. The sequence continues at coordinate 66,773 of JADMKJ010000026.1, read as the reverse complement.
AGCTGCCACAAAGGAGTCACCATCCCAATCGAAATGAGCTATCATCTTTCGTGCATGTACTCCTGCGTCGGTTCTGCCTGCCCCTACAATCTCCACCTTCGCCCGCATGATGGTGGAGATAGCTTCCTGCAATACCTGTTGTACACTTAAACCATTGGGCTGAACCTGCCATCCAACATAATTCTTACCGTTGTATGAAAGGGTGATGAAATAACGGGGCATGCAATCAGGGGTTATCCGTTTAAATCTCTTAATCGTATTTGTGTGAGCACCTGTTTGGTATTCAGTGGAAAATCACCGTCCATCATCCAGGAGTAATAACTGGGTTCTTTTTTAAAAATTTCCGAAACCGGCTTACCCCTGTGTTTACCGAAATTAAAAACCTCTATCCCCTTATCATTGAAGATGATTCTACCCGCAAAATCGACGTTGTTGTTAAAACTTGAATAATCTTTCGACAAGATCTCTATATCGTTGGTTAGATCAGGATAACGATCGAGCTGCGATTTCAGCACTTCGTAGGTGGCGATGGCATCAGCTTCGGCAGAATGGGCATTCTCGAGCTTCTTGTCACAATAAAAAGTGTATGCTGCCTCGAGGGTTCGTTGTTCCTTTTTATGAAAGATGATCTGCACATCCACAAACTTACGCTTGCTCATATCAAAATCCACACCGGTACGAAGAAACTCCTCCGCCAGCATAGGCACATCGAAACGACTGGAATTAAATCCCGCCAGGTCACATCCTTCCAGATGATCTGCCAGTGATCGGGCCACCTGCTTGAATGTAGGGCAATCCTTCACATCCTCATCAGTGATGCCATGAATGGCAGTAGACTGTGGTGGTATGGGCATCTCAGGGTTGATGCGGCGTGATTTGATCTCTTCTTTTCCGTTGGGATGTACTTTCAGGAAAGATATCTCTACAATACGATCGTGTGTGATGTTTATACCCGTGGTCTCCAGATCAAAGAAGACCAGTGGGTTTTTAAGGTTCAGTTGCATTCCGGATTAATTAATCATTTAGCATCATCGGCATTAACAGCGTCAGCATATCTTCGTTATCTTCCTTCTCCACGGGAAGGACAAGACCGGCCCGTGAAGGATCAGAAAGTTCAATCCGCACGTCGGAAGAAGGTATATTATTAAGTATATCGATAAGGAAAGCAGCTTTAAAGCCTATGTTCATCACATTCCCCTCATAAGTGCAGGGGATCATCTCTTCCGCTGCTGTAAGGAAATCAATATCCTGTGCCGAGACCACGATCTTATCTTCCGACAGTTGTAGTTTCACCAGGCTGCTTGCAGGATTGGAAAAAACAGCAACACGTTTTAATGCATTTAGCAATGTCAAACGGTCGAGTATGAAAGTGTTCGGATTATTTTGTGGTATGACAGAGTTGTAGTTTGGATAACGTCCCTCCACGAAACGACACACCATCTTATAGTCTGACATGGTGATGTAAGCATTGTTTTCATCGAACCTGATCTCTACTGTGCCTGTCTCCTTTGGCAGGAGTGATTTCAACAGGTTTGCAGGTTTCTTGGGCAGTATGAATGATGACCGTCCTTCACCTTTGGTTTCGGTAGTCGTTACACGTACCAGCTTATGTCCATCTGAAGCGACAAAGGTCACATCATCGGCAGTGATATCAAAATAGATTCCGTTCATCACGGGACGTAGTTCATCATCCGCAGTGGCAAAGACGGTCCTGTTGATCCCTGAGAAAAGGGTTTCAGCCTCAATTTTCAGTGTGATGAACGAATCTTTCAGTTCCTTTGGTTCAGGATACTCATCACCCTTCAATCCCACGAAATTATATTTCCCGTTATGATAATAGATAAACACCTCAAGTGTTTCATCATTGATATCGAACGTAAGCGGCTGATCGGGTAATTCGCGGAGCGGATCGAGCAGGTTCTTTGCGTTGATGGCAAGGCTTCCCTCACCCTCTGCACTATTCACCTCTACCAGGGTCTCCAGTCGCGTTTCACTGTCGGCAGCAGTCAGGGAAAGCATATTGCCCTTCAGGTCCAACAGAAAACAATCCAGGATGGGTAACGTATTTTTGGAGTTGATAACTCTGCTAATAGCCTGCAAGTGATGCAACAGTGAGGCGCTTGATACTACAAATTTCATGATGATATCTCCTTTTATTATGTTTTATTTTCCTGTTGTTCGTATTTTTTCATGCCGGAGTAAAAAACTCTGCATGCTTCCCCTTTTTTCATTTTTCTTAACGAACAAATCAATGAACAAATATATGAAATTATCTTGGAGCGATGTCTCTTTTTCCAATAATTTTATCCACAGTTTTCAGCGTTCAGCTATCAGCATAGCGTTTTGCAGTCAGCTTTTAATTTTTCACTTTTCACTTTTTATTTTTATTTCTAGGGTGATGTTCAATAATTTCCTGACGGAGAAAATTTCGGTCTATGTGGGTGTAAATTTCGGTGGTGGTAATCTTCTCATGTCCCAGCATCTCCTGAATCACACGTATGTTGGCACCTCTCTCCAGGAGGTGTGTAGCAAAAGAATGACGAAGCACGTGGGGACTGATTTTCTTTTGCAGTCCCACCGCTTCGGCATATTGTCTGATATAGTAGAAAACGGTTACACGAGAGATCGCTTTTCCACGCGAACTGATAAAAACAATATCTTCACTTCCTTTTTTTATGGTTATCTGATTACGGTATGGAAGCCAATTATTTATTTTTTGTATAGCTGTGCCGGAAATTGGAACCAGCCGTTGCTTACTCCCCTTACCTTCAACGCGTATAAAACCCTCCTCGGGGAAAAGATCGGAAAAACGAAGGTTGATGAGCTCTGAGATCCGTAAACCGCAGCTATAGAGTGTTTCAATGATTGCATAATTGCGTGTTCCCTCAGGCGTAGAGAGATCAATGACATTCAGCAATGAATCAATCTCATCTATTGTCATTACAACCGGTAGTTTTAATCCAATGGTAGGTGCTTCCAGCAATTCAGTGGGGTCATCCTCACGGAAATGATCCAGCAAAAGGAAACGAAAGAATGATTTGATCCCGGAAATGATGCGGGCGGTGGAACGAGGTGAAATATCGTTGTCATGCAATTGTGCGAGGAACTCTTCCAGGTCACTTTGCTGAATGGTTGAAGAGTTGAGCTGATGTGCTTCAGCGAAGAGGATCAGTTTTTCCAGATCGCGCATATATGCTTCAATCGTATTGGCCGATAGACCTTTCTCAAGCAGTAGGTATCGTTTATACTTATCGATCTCGGAATTACGTGCCATCTCAATTCTGCGCTATCTCATTGTAAAGTGTAATAGCATCAGTAACACTTCTCTTTAACATATCCAGCAGTCTGGTCTCTTCTATCACTGTCAAAGGTTGTTCTTTTTCCAGTTGTGTCAACATTGAAATTAACCACTTTTCTCGCATCATTCGATAGAGGGGCAGTATTTTATGTGCAATGGAAGCAATGCTCTCATAATCTTTGCAAGAGAATGCAACATTTAAGAGATGTATGTGCTCCGTTGTTTCTTTGATAAATGATTGTAATATATTGCAGGAAGAGGAGAGATCATCCTTGACAAAGTCGATCAGTGCGCTAACACCTTCAACATCGACTTCATTCAGCAGCTCTGATTGAATAAACTGAGCTGATTGATCGAGGTCCTCTTTCTTATCACTCTTCACATAGTGATAAATGATTGTATATAACTGTTGAGAGGTAAATGGTTTGGTGAGAAAATCGGTGAAACCTATCGACTGGAGATCTGATCTGGAGATATCCGATCTGGCAGAAAGTGCGATAATGGGAATCGTTCCTTTCGGATAGTCACTCCGCAATTTTCTTACAAGATCAACTCCATTCAGGCGCGGCATCTTAATATCAACAAAGATGATATCAAACATATCCTCATTTAAATGGGTGAATACCTTGTCGGGATTTGTTTCAGTGACACATTTCATTTTCTCTTTGACAAGCATCTCTGAAGTCATCAACAATTGCGTAGGTTCATCATCCACCACTAAAACAGAAACATTCTCCAGTGTTGATTCATCAATAGAAATACCGGATAAGTATTTATCCACACCTGTTGGAGGCTTTATCGGTAACTCAACAATAAATTCAGACCCTTTCTCCTTTTCAGAATGCAAATGGATCACTCCCTCCAGCTGATCAGTGAACCTTTTTGTGATCGCCAGTCCCAGCCCCGTACCCTCTGAAGGTGCATCAACGTCAGGATCAGGATCCAAACGATGAAATTCACGGAAAATATCCTGCTGGTCCGCAGTGGCTATCCCTGTTCCTGTGTCAGAGACAGAAAAAATCAACCGGTTGCCGTCAACCGCTGTTTCCGCTCTTGCTGTTATCTTAACCTCCCCTTTAGCAGTGTATTTTATCGCATTGGATATAATATTGCTCAATATCTGTCTGATCACATAAGGATCACCATAGCCCGCCCACTCCGGCGGGAGGCTGCTATCGTCAATAAATGAAAGTCCTTTTTGAAGCGCCAGCGGCTTGAAACTCGATACCGTTTCGCTCACGAGGTGGTTCACATTGAAATTTATTTCATTCAGCTGCCACTTCCCGGAATCAATTTTATGGTAATCGAGCAGCGTAGAAACAAGTCGCAGGACATGCTCGCCCGAATGCTTCATACTACCCAGATAGAGATCTCCTTTCTCCTGCTCCACCCCGTCTTCCATCAGTTCGATATAGCCAAGAATAGAGCTCATGGGAGCTTTGATATCATGCGAGATAGTCAGCATCAGCTTCTCACGCGATGCAAGTAAATCTGAGATCCTTTTGTTCGATGCCTCCAGCTGCCTTCTGTAACGCTGGCTTTTATTGATATCTATCAGAAAGAGTATACCGAATATTATTGCAATTAACAGAGCCAGGGAGGAAACAAGAAGCATTGTACGTTGTGAACCGGAGAGCGCACGCTCTTTATCGGTGAGAAGCTGAAGCGACTTTCTCAACTCCTCCTGCTCAATACCTTTCAGCAAATCATCAATCCGGGCTGTAAGCATGCGGTTTGTATGACTCATTTCACCCTGTCGCTGAATAAAAGCGAGTTGAAATTGCTTCTGACGCTCTAGATTCAATCTTTCAGAGTAGCGAACCTTATTGATGATGGTATCGACAACAAGCCTGAAATCTTTTTCTGCCAGGATCGACTTGCTTTCAATTACAATAGTTGAATCCTGCGAGGCAACAAAAACATTGCGTACACGATCCAGAAAACCCCTGCGTTCTCCCAGTACAACACTTGTATCACTCCGGTTTATGTCAGGGGTGTTAAAATCTTTACTTATAAGATAATCGGAGATCTCCCTGTTCAGTCCTCGGGGAACGTAGCTACTCTCCAGCTGTCGGGTTATTTCAGGTGCCTGACGGATAGAATCGAGCAGTGTAGCTACAATCATCAGGTTCTCCCTCTTATCCACTAACAAGAATTGAATCGTATCAAGTTTTGCAATCCTGGAGGTATCAACGGTCAGCTGCTGTAAAGAAACAAGATGTGCATTAATCTCCGGGACGATAGAATCGAATTTGAGAAAGTATTGCTGTGCACTTTCAGCTGTGAAGAGGTTTTGATCACTTTCTATTTCGTAGAGTTTGGAAAGTGTGTTTCCGACGAGTAAAAGTTCGGTCAGATCTTCATTCTTAATTCTGTTATTGGAAAAGACCACCAGATTACGATAAAGTGAAAAGAGCCCGATGACCAGAACAGTCAACACCAGTAAATAACCTGCAATAACGATCAATTTTATCCTTGAAGATCTTTTTTTTTCCATATCAGCAGAATGATCAAACAGTTTTATATCATCACGTTATACAGTTTCATTTTATTGTATAATGTTTTTCGGTCTATGTTTAATATGGATGCAGCCATCGTTTTATTCCCCCGGGCCAGCTCCAGTGCTTCCAGAATTTTTTCTTTCTCGTAATTTTCTTTCCGTAGTTTATGAAGTGGATTTACTGATACGGAACGATTCTCTTTTTTGGTGTCTTTCCTGCCGAAAAGTTCAGGTATGATCCTTGAGGATATTTGTTTTTCATCAGTAAGCAACGCTGCTTTCATAATCATGTTTTTCAGTTCCTGGATATTTCCGGGCCATGTATAATTAATCAGATGCTCCTGCAGTTTTGAATCTATGCTTTCTATATCCTTATCTAAGGTGAAATTGGCAAATCGAAGGAAATAGGAGATAAATGCTTCAATCACTTGCTTCTCACCTTTCAATGTGGGGAGAACCACACAATCCTTTTCAAGTAAATGAAAAAGCTTGGGTATGAGTATCTTTTGTAACTCAGCCACTTTTTTCTCGGTGCTCAGAATTACTTGTGTAAAGTCATCGTCTCTATTTTGTTTGGTGAGCATTTTCAACAATTCATCCTGGAGATTGATATCCAGTTGATCTGCATTTCGAATACTCAACATGCCTCCCTTGGCCTCTCTGAATTTCTTCATCAACAACGACGCTGCATTATGAGAGCTATCTACCAGATACCTGCTGTTTAATTTATGAAACGCATCGTCTACATCAACAATAACAAGCGGCTTACAGATGTGAAATCCTTTCTCGTGCAAATATTTAACAATGGAATTCTTCCCTGTGCCTCTATCTCCGATAATTAGCAGATGGGCTTTGTTTTCGGCAAAGATCTCAAGTTGAATCAACAGTTTTGAATACTCCTCACCAGGAGGCATAATGAACTCATTGCAAAACATGTTTCTTTTTTGACTGTTCTTCTGGATTTGAAAGGCTTCCTCAATCTTTTTGAAAAGCTGTTCCGGCTCAATCGGCTTTGAGATAAAATCAGCTGCACCCGATTTCATGGAAGCTACAGCTGACTCAATATCAGCAAAACCGGTCATCATTATGACAAGTATTTCCGCATCAAACTTTTTCACCCACGATAAAAATGAAAACCCATCTATATCGGGCATCTTTATGTCGGATAGGATTAAATCGAATGGTTGATCCTTCACCATCTGTTTGGCAATGTTGACATTTGTTGCAATTTCAACATTGAAATCCCTTTTAACCAACCAGGATTTCAACATCAAACAAACGGTTAAACTATCATCTACAACGAGTATACTTCTGTTCATATTGTTATAAAAGAATTCAATGCTGTACCGTGTACATTATTATAATTCTCTGTTCTTTTCATTTTTCAATTCTTTAGGAATCACAATTGATGCATACAACTGAAGAACAGCTCCGACAACCATTATCAACACCCATTCATTTCGTGATCTGAACATCAGATAGGTAGCTACTATCATAAACAGACAGGAAAAAACCTGAAAATTAAAGAGTCTTTTTCCACGAATGCTCTTACCCGGGTAAGGAGTAGTAACCGTAATCACAGAGAACAGTGCCACGGCAAATGCCATTATCCATGGTGCCACAACCGGAATAAACAGATACAGAAGAGCCGATAACAATATTAAAATACCGGAAATTTGAAGTAAAATATTCTTTGTGTTATGCATCTTGTGTTCACATTTTTATTGGAAAATGTCAAACAAAATCCAAAAACCGGTATGCAACCGGGAATCAATCATACAAATATATTAATTTTTTTTGACTTTCCGTAATTAAAAGAGTTCCAATAAGTCATAATAAACTGACCACAATTTTTGTTATTCAATGATAAAAACATCTTCGTTCTCTTTTTTCATCAGATAATTCTCACGGGCAAATTTTTCAAGATCATCATTGTTGGATTGGAGTTCATTCAATTTCTGCTTATCCGTCTCTGTCTGTTGATGGTAAAATTCAATTTGTGATTCAAGGTCTTTAATCTGAGTATCAAACTTAATTCTTTTTGTGATACTGCTGTCACTTAAAAAAAACAACATCACAATCAAAAAAAGGAGTATGACAATCTGATAGGAGGTGAACCCCAGTATTCTCTTTGATTGTAATATTTTCACTATATGTTTCATCTCAGATCGTACGAAAGATTGTGATTCGTGTTACAAAAATAGGTTATATTTTTCATTTATGCGACCCATTTCAGAGAAATAAATGAAACACGACTGAGAATCATTCACACAGATGCATGTGGTTACTGACAGCTTACCCTTTAACGGACAGATATTCTTCACCCGGACTTGTCCTTCGCTTTCGTTTAGATAGAATTTCGCATGACTGCTTTAAAGAGAATAGTAAAAAAATCGCATGAAAATATCCGGACCACTCTTTGTGCAGATTAAACAAAAAAAAGTACCTTTACACTGATTTGTCTGATTCTTATTAATTGTTTACATTTTATATTTATGAAGAAACTTTTTTTGACCTCAATTATGGTGATTCTGGCCAACTCCTTTGCTTATCCCTGTACAAATTTATTGGTAGGAAAAAATGCATCCGCTGATGGATCAACGCTCATTTCCTATGCTGCTGATTCATATGGACTTTATGGAGAGCTATACCACTGGCCGGCTAAGCAATACAGGCCGGGAGAGCTGCTCAAGGTCTATGAATGGGATACAGGGAAATATCTGGGCGATATTCCACAGGCGATTCAGACATACAATGTGATAGGGAATATGAATGAACATCAGCTTGCCATCGGTGAAACCACCTTTGGAGGGCGCAGTGAGCTGACCGATTCAACCGGAATCATGGATTATGGCAGCCTTATATATATTACGCTTCAACGGGCAAAAAATGCACGTGAAGCGATCACCATCATGACCGGTCTGGTGAAAGAACATGGTTATTACAGTTCCGGCGAATCGTTCTCTATTGCCGATCCCAATGAGGTATGGATCATGGAGATGATAGGCAAGGGTGTTGGTAACAAGGGCGCCGTGTGGGTAGCTGTACGTATACCTGACGACTGTGTGGCAGCACATGCCAACCAGGCACGCATACAACAGTTCCCGCTCAATGATCCCGAAAATTGTCTTTATTCTCCCGACGTAATCTCTTTCGCACGCGGGAAGGGTTACTTCACAGGTGAAGATGCCGATTTCAGCTTTGCTCAGGCTTATGCCCCTATCGATTTTGGGGCACTTCGTTTTTGCGAAGCACGTGTATGGTCTTTCTTCAACAGGGTGAACAAGGAGATGGGTGAGTATATCACCTATGCCCAGGGTAAAACAACCGACCCGATGCCGCTCTACATCAAACCGGACAAAAAACTGAGCGCCCAGGACATTCAGCAGATGATGCGTGATCATTATGAAGGTACCGAGCTGGACTGGCGCTTTGATGTGGGTGCAGGTCCTTTCAATTCACCTTATCGCTGGTCACCTCTCACCTTCGAAGTGGATTCGGTTGAATACTGCAACGAACGACCCATAGCCACGCAACAGACAGGCTTCTCCTTTGTCGCACAGATGCGATCATGGCTGCCCGATGCCATCGGCGGGATTCTCTGGTTTGGAATAGATGATGCCGCTCAAACGGTTTATTATCCATTCTATAGCGGTCATGCTGTGGTACCTCACGAGATGGCGCCGGGCAATGGTGATCTGCTGAATTTCTCATGGACTTCCGCTTTCTGGATTCACAACTGGGTCTCTAACATGGTTTATACCCGTTACAGTGATATGAGCATAGATATGAAAAATGTGCAGTCAAGGCTTGAAGTACAGTTTGAAGCATCTCAACCCGAAATTGAGAAAAAAGCTGCAGAATTGTATGAGAGATCTCAACCCGAAGCCATTCATTATCTCACACAATACACCAACAACCTGGTGAAAGAAGGGGTAGCAGAATGGAAAAAGCTGGGTGAGTATCTCATGGTGAAATATATCGATGGGGTTGTCAAGAAAGAGGAGAACGGTCAGTTCAAACGTAACCCGCATGGTTTGCCCGCATTCCCTACCCGACCGGGATATTCAAATGAATATTACAAAAAGATTGTCGACCAGACAGGTGACAAATACAAAGTACAATCAGTGGAATAACAGATAAAATAACAGTATATCAGTATGCAAGAAGAAACATTATTGGCGCAAGTCACCGACAGAGCACTGTCATGGCTTAAAGGTAACTACGACGCAGAAACAAAGGATGAAGTGCAGCGTATGCTCGACAACGATGATAAATCGAAACTTATCGATGCTTTCTATAAGGATCTGGAGTTCGGAACAGGTGGTCTGCGGGGCATCATGGGTGCCGGAAGCAATAGAATGAATATCTACACTGTCGGCTCAGCAACACAGGGACTATCGAATTACCTCAAGGAAGAGTTTGCCGGCCTGGATGAAATAAAGGTGGTGATCGGTCATGATTGCCGTAACAACAGCCGTAAATTTGCGGAGATATCTGCCGACATTTTTAGCGCCAACGGCATCAAGGTTTATCTTTTCGAGCACCTTCGCCCTACCCCTGAAGTATCGTATGCAATCAGAAAACTGGGATGTCAGAGCGGTATCATGATCACTGCATCTCATAACCCTAAAGAATACAACGGCTATAAAGCATACTGGAATGATGGTGCTCAGGTATTGGGACCTCACGACAAAAATATCATCGCGGAAGTAAACCGCATCTCCTCTGTCGACGATATACGTTTCGAGGGGAATAAGCGTTTGATTGAGATCATCGGAAAAGATATGGACAGGGCTTTTATTGAAGAGGTTAAGAAGCTTATCCTCTCACCCGAAGCCATTGAACGTCATCATGACATTAAAATGGTGTTCACCCCTATCCATGGCGCCAGCATCACATTGGTTCCTGATGCGCTGAAAGCAGTGGGCTTCACCAACATCATCCGTGTCCCGGAACAGGATGTGATCAGCGGAGATTTCCCAACTGTTATCTCACCCAATCCGGAGGAGCCGGCGGCACTCGACATGGCCATCAAAAAGGCTGAAGAGACAGGTGCTGAACTGGTGATGGCAACTGACCCCGATGGTGACCGTATAGGTACGGCCATTCGTGATGATGATGGCAACTTCATGCTGGTGAATGGTAATCAGACGATGCTGATCTATCTCTATTACCTGATGACCAAACGAGCTGAGCTGGGACTGCTTACCGGAAAGGAATATGTGGTGAAAACCATTGTCACCACTGAGTTGGTGAAAGATATTGCCACCAAAAATGGGATTGAGATATTCGATTGTTATACCGGGTTCAAATGGATCGCGGACATCATCCGTAAAAACGAAGGTGTGAAAAAGTATATTGGTGGCGGTGAAGAGAGCTACGGCTTTCTAGCCGGCGATTTTGTTCGTGACAAAGATGCCGTATCGGCATGTACGCTTTTTGCAGAGATTGCTGCCTGGGCAAAAGACAGGGGAAAGACGATGTATCAGCTTCTGCAGGACATCTACCTGGAATATGGTTATTCAAAAGAGGTGGGTATCTCTCTCGTTCGTAAAGGTAAGGAGGGAGCTGACGAGATTGAGGCGATGATGAAAAATTTCCGTAATAATCCGATGAAATCACTGGGTGGTTCACCTGTTACATTCACAAAAGATTTTGCGAAACTGGAAGCTGTGGATTACGTGCATAACGAACATATAGCAATTGAGATGCCCACTACATCAAACGTATTACAATATTTCACTGAAGAGGGTACAAAACTATCTGTTCGTCCTTCCGGAACGGAACCTAAGATTAAATTCTACATTGAAGTGAGGGGATCAGTAAAGTCACGTGAAGATCTGACCCGGACTGAGAATGAGGTCAATGACAGAATCAACGACATCCGTCAGGAGCTGGGGATATAAACAATTAAGAATTAACCAATTTAGAATTAAAGAGTAAAAAGTAAATGAGTTCAGAGGGATGATATAATTTTGACATCCGCTTATTACTTCTTACTTATAGCTTATTACAATAATAATTATGAGAAGAAAACTAACAATAGCGCTGGTTGCACATGACCACCGCAAAGCAGATATGGTTGAATGGGTGATCTTCAACTCCGATTTTCTCTCTGTACATCATCTTGTATGTACAGGTACTACCGGGGGTTTGGTACAGGAAGCCCTTCAGGGTGAGGGAGTATATCCTGAAATCACCAGAATGAATTCCGGCCCCATGGGAGGTGATGCAGAAATTGCAGCCATGGTGGTACGCAAAGAGATTGATCTGGCAGTCTTTCTTATCGACGACCTGAATGCGCAACCCCATGAGGCAGATATCATGATGTTGCTGCGGCAGTGCCGGGTACACAATGTGCCCATTGCCTGCAACCGATATAGCGCCGACCTGATGATTACCAGCAATTTGTGGGATGATGAGAGTTATGTTCCCATGCCTCCAAAGTATGAGAAATATGAGAGAACAATAACAAAACCATAATAATACACAAAAAAATAGCCCCTCAAGTTAAATGTTGAGGGGCTAACTATTTATTATTGTTTAACTGCTTATTTGACCACTTTAACCTCTTCCACAATGTGTGATGCCTTCATCACCTTGTCGATCGTATATAACACGTAACGAATGTCTACGCTGATCATACGCTGCATCTCCGGCTCAAAGAGGATATCACCGCTCAACGACTCCCAGTTGCCATCAAAAGCAAGGCCAATCAGTTCTGCCTTCCCATTGAATACGGGACTGCCTGAGTTACCTCCGGTGATGTCGTTGTTCGAAAGAAAGTTGACGCGTAATGCACCATTCTTATCGGCATAAGGTCCGAAATCGTTTGATCGGATCTCATTAAGGATATAGTCCTGCACATTGAACTCGGGATCACCCGGCTTTTGTTTCTCCATGATACCCTTTGAGGTGGTATAATAATTGTACCAGACAGCATCACGCGGCCAGTAACCTTCTACCGTTCCATAACTCATCCGTTGCGTGAAGTTAGCGTCAGGGTAGAAAGTTTTGTCCGCATCCATCTCCATCAGGGCAGCCATCAGCTCACGTTCACCGCGGAGGATATGCTCATAGGAAGACATCATCTGTTCCGACAGTTCATACCCCATATCGGTGGTAGAGAGTGCCAGCTCCATTGCCGGGTCCTTCGTCAACAGCTGTGTGTCGGCGTTTTTCAATAACGCTATCAGCGAATCGAGTGAAGTAAACTTACTATTTGTAAATAACCAGTCGGCATATTTCTCATAATCTCCACCAAACTCATCATTGATCTTACTGTAGATGTCGGGATGGTATTGTGCTGGCACTTGCTCGGCATAGAGCTTCATCAACACCGGCAACACCTTCCTGTCCAGTGTTGGCTCGTAGTTCTTGTACGACTCTATCAGGCGGTCATTGATAAAAGCCTGTTTGTCCTCTTCCGTACCATCAGTGTCAAAGCGCAGGATCGTATTGGCAAAACGGATCAACTCGATACCGTTATTGAACGTCTCCAGGAAATAGGTGGTATATAGCGACAATTCATCAGACCCGGTGTAGGTATCTCTCAGCATGACAAGCGTACTGTCATACTTAGCCTTATTGTCAGGGCTGCTGTTGATCCATCTGTTCAAACGTCCTTCCAGCTCCTCTTTCTTTGCCAGTACACCCAGGTTGGTGAGTGCCTCATTCATCCCCATGGAGTTCTTCCAGTAGTTGGAGCTCCCGGCAAACTTGCTTGCATATTTGATGCGAATGGTGTCATTTTGCGTCATGGCATCCCACCAGATCGCCTGCTTGGCACCGCGTACCTCTATACGTGGTTTGTTCTCTGCCTCCATCCTCTGACGAATACCCCAGGAGGAGATGTAGCGCTGCGTGCTGCCCGGGTAACCCACGGTCATGGAGTAATCACCTTCCGTAACCCCTTCCAGTGATACCGGAACCACATATCTGGGTTTGTAGGGCTGATTGTTCTGGCTGTAGCTGGCCGGTTTGTTATCCTTGCCGGCATAGACACGGAATGAGGAGAAATCACCCGTATGGCGGGGCCACATCCAGTTGTCGGTATCACCACCAAACTTACCCACCGAGGAGGGAGGTGCAACCACAAGCCGCACGTCACGAAAGACGTCATAGAGTACCACATAATATCTGTTGCGGGCGTAGAAAGGTACCACCCTCGCGGTGGTGAAACGATCATCTTCATATTTTTTAATCAACTCGTCGGAGATAGAGTCGATCGCCAGCTCACGTTGTATCTCGCTAAGCACCAGTGGTACTTTTGGTGCAATCTGATCGGTCACATCCTCCATCGACCTCAGGAACGAAACCGTCAACCCATCGGCATAAAGTTCATCGCCATAGTTTTTTGCAGCGAAACCATCCTTCAGGTAATCATGCTCCACAGCACTCAGCTTCTGAATGGCACCATAACCGCAATGGTGGTTGGTAAACACCAATCCCTTGTCAGAAACGACGACACCGGTACATCCTCCTCCGAAAATCACCACCGCATCTTTCAGCGACGGATTTTTCTCGTTGTACAGTTTGTTCACAGGAAAGGTAAATCCCAGCTCCTGCATACGGGCTGCACTCTCCCTGTTAAGCTCTTTCAGAAGCCACATTCCTTCATCGCCTCTCGCGAAAATCGCCACAAAAAATATTGCCAGCGATAAAATTAATTTTTTCATATAGTGATGTTAAATATTTGATGTTCAGTATTCAGCTTTCAATATTCAGCTTACTGCTTATTGCTTATTGCTTATTAAAATATTTTCCTATGAGCGGTAAGCTGTGCAAAGATAACTCCTTTTTCAAAACAACAAAGAGGTATATGGCGATAAACAGGCTGTTAATCCCCAAACGAAGCCAGATATTGCCTACGTTCATATAGGTTAATCTGATTCCTGCAAAGAGGATCATCGACAACAAAAAGAAGAACCCGGCCGATTTGAGATTGTAGGGGATGGGGTAGTTTTTTTGTCCCAGGTAATAGGAGATCAGCATCATCACCATATTCGCGATAAAAGATGCCCAGGCGCAGGCCATATAACTAAAGTGAGGAATAAACAGAATATTGATCGCAATGGTGATGATGAAACCGAACAGGGACATGTAAGCACCCCATTTTGTCTGATCGGTGAGCTTGTACCATAGCGACAGATTGAAGTAGATACCAAAGAAAAGCTCACCCAGGAGGACAATGGGCACCACTTTCAGTCCCACATGATACTTCACGGGTATCAGGTATTTGATCAGGTCAATGTAACCAACGGTCAGCAGGAAGATGAGCAACCCGAAGATGATAAAATATTTGGTGGCATCGCTGAACGACTGGCGGTCATCGGCAGCATCCCTGTTCCTCGCGAAGATAAACGGCTCGAAGGCGTAACGGAACGCCTGCGTGAACATCACCATGATGATGGCGATCTTGAAGTTCTGACCGTAGATACCCAGCTCAGTAAAAGCATTTGCTTTGTCGGGATAAATCCATGGGAAGACGATCTTGTCCACGGTCTGGTTAAGGATACCTGCGATGCCAAGGATAAGGATGGGGAATGAGTATCTCAGTATCTTTCGTAGCAATACCTTGTCGAACGTAAAACGGACCCTCAGCTCCGGTGAGACCATCAGCAACTGAATGATGGATGCAGCAAGATTGGATATAAGAATATAATCCACTCCCTTGCTGATATCAAACCAGGCAAAGCTACCGGGGAATTTTGTCTGAAGCCAGGGACATGCCAGAAAGAAGAACAGATTGAAGAGGATAGTAAGGACCACATTCGCCATCTTGATCAGCGCGAAACGCACGGGTCGTTTCTTAAACCTGAGGTTGGCAAAGGGGATTGCTCCTAACACATCGAGGCATAGGATCATCACCAGCAGCGCCAGATAGTGCGGTTTCATCTCAACGCCGCCCAGTGCAAAAGCCACCGGCTTGAGAAAAAACATGGCTGCGATGAAGAAAAGTAAGGTAGTGGAGGCAATACTGATAAAGGTGGTGGAGAACACCCTCACAGGATCGGACTCTTTATTGGCATAACGGAAGAAACCTGTTTCCATGCCGTAAGTGAGGATCACCTGAAGCAGCGCCACCCATGCATAAAAGTTGGTCAGCACCCCGATATCAGAGATCTTTGGCAGTGCGAATGCCCAGTAGAGGGAGAGGAACCAGCTCAGGAGCTTCGGAAGCACACTTCCCATGCCGTAGAAGAAGGTCTCCTTTGCCAACGTTCTCATGCCACCTGCCATACTGTTGCTCTGGTTTTTTGAAGATGTCTTATATGATACAGATGCAAAAGTACAACTTTTCTGTAAAGGCTCCGCTAAAATGGCCATCATTATTTATCTTTAAGCATTCCTGTTGACAGAATTTCGAAAAAAACCGTTTACTTTGCAGGTTGAAATAAATGAACAGAAAAAAATCAGCATTGAAAGCATGTTTGACACTGTATTGAGACAAGCTGAAACATGCATATTTTAATTATGGCACAACAGGAAGAGGTTTTTAAAAAACTGGTATCGCATTGCAAAGAGTATGGGTATGTATTCCCGTCGAGTGAGATCTATGATGGCCTGGGAGCTGTCTACGATTACGGTCAGATGGGTGTGGAGCTCAAGAATAATATCAAGAAATATTGGTGGGACAGCATGGTGTTGCTGAATGAGAACGTGGTGGGTATCGACTCCGCCATCTTCATGCACCCTACCATATGGAAAGCATCAGGGCATGTGGATGCCTTCAACGATCCGCTCATCGACAACAAGGAGAGCAAAAAACGTTACCGTGCTGATGTGCTTATCGAGGATTATCTGGCTAAACAGGACGATAAGATAGAGAAAGAGGTGCAGAAGGCGGCCAAACGTTTCGGGGAGACCTTCGACGAGAAGATGTACCGCGAGACCAACCCTCGTGTGCTGGAGTACCAACAGAAAAGGGACGAGGTTCACACACGTTTTGCGAAAGCACTCAACGACGAGAACCTGGAAGAGCTGAGGCAGATCATTGTCGATTGTGAGATCGTCTGTCCCATCAGCGGCACCCGCAACTGGACGGAGGTGCGTCAGTTCAACCTGATGTTCTCCACCGAGATGGGATCAACCTCCGACGGAGCCATGAAGATCTATCTTCGTCCCGAGACAGCACAAGGAATCTTCGTCAACTTCCTCAACGTGCAGAAGACAGGGAGAATGAAAATCCCCTTCGGCATCGCTCAGATAGGCAAGGCGTTCCGCAATGAGATCGTGGCGCGCCAGTTCATCTTCCGCATGCGTGAGTTCGAGCAGATGGAGATGCAGTTCTTCGTCGCGCCGGGAGAAGAGCTGAAGTGGTTCGAACACTGGAAGGCAATTCGTATGAGATGGCACCAGACACTTGGTTTTGGTGCGCACAAATATCGTTTTCACGATCACGACAAGCTGGCGCACTATGCCAATGCAGCGACAGACATTGAGTATGAGATGCCCTTCGGCTTCAAGGAGGTGGAAGGTATTCACTCACGTACCGACTTCGACCTGAGCCAGCATGAGAAATTCTCCGGCAAGAAACTGCAATACTTCGATCCGGAGCTCAACAAATCATACGTGCCGTTCGTGGTGGAGACCTCCATCGGTCTGGACCGCATGTTTCTCTCTGTCCTTGCTGCTTCCTATCGTGAGGAGACCCTCGAAGGTGGTGAGACACGCGTGTTATTGAATCTGCCCCCGGCCCTCGCGCCTGTGAAGCTGGCCATCCTGCCGCTGGTGAAGAAGGACGGACTGCCTGAGAAAGCACGTGCGATCATGGATGAGCTCAAGTTCAGCTTCTCCTGTCAGTACGATGAGAAAGACAGCATCGGCAAGCGTTACAGGCGTCAGGATGCCATCGGCACCCCTTTCTGCGCGACCATCGATCATCAGACACTGGAGGATAACACCGTCACCATCCGTTACCGTGACACGATGGAACAGGAAAGAGTCTCGATCGATGCATTACAACAAACCATCTCGGAGAAGACCGATATGAAACATCTGCTAAAACAAATATCAAAATAAAATGAAGAGATTAAACCTATCCATATTCCTTATGATGAGTGCCGTCATCTTTTTTTCGTCATGCGACGAGACAGAGACTTTCGATGACAAGTGGAAGCTGGACAACGAGGCTCAGTTCGCGGCGATAGCTGCCAACACAGCATATACAAGAATAAATTCCCAATCCGGTAACGGATTTATCATGTACAAAGAGATTGTATCGGGAGAGGGTGCATCACCTTTTTTTACCGATCAGGTGAAGGTGCTCTACACCGGATGGTATAAAAATATCTGGTCAAAAGAGGACAACTATACCGATGAGAAAGGTAATATCATATACAATAAGGTAATCTTTGATACCACGAACAATAATAATATTGCCCGAACATTTGCAGTGAATGGTGTTGTAGATGGCTTTTCAACAGCATTACAACATATGCAGGTGGGTGACAAATGGGAGGTTTGGATCCCCTGGAAGCTCGGGTATGGTGAATCGGGGAACAACAGTATACAGGGTTATTCCACTCTTGTTTTTGAGATCGAACTGGTTGCTATCGTAGACTAAATAATGAAAGAGCCTGCAAATGGAGCAGGCTCTTTCATTATTTAGTAGGTGTCAGATTACAAACCCAGTAGAAACTGTTCTATAGCCTCTCTTACCTGTGGACGTGTGCCATTGAACTTGTTCACCATCACGGTGAATGCATATTTTTTTCTCCCGTCGATCAGATAGCCGGAATAACACTGCACCCCACCAATGCTGCCGCTCTTGGCTGCTATTCTGCCGCTCAGTCTCGTATCTCTCAGGAAGGATCTGAGTGTTCCCTCCTGCCCGGCTCTCGGCAACGAATTGAAAAACACAGACGACTCTTCACTCCTGCCATACATATAAACCAGCAGATCGGTCAGAAACTGTGGGCTTACGCTATTCTGAGGAGCCAGGCCACTGCCGTCATGCATCTGCAGCGATGTGGCCGCAAGACCTTTGCTGGTCCAGAAATCCTTCACATAGGTCACACCAGCCTCCAGCGCATCGTCATATATATCACTCCTGCTCTTTCTCCCGATGGTACGAATAAGATGTTCTGCATAGTGGTTGTTACTCTCTACATTCACCTCTTGGATAATCTCTTTCAAAGGGCGTGAAACAAATGTACAAAGCACCTTTTCAATCCTGTTTTGATCTTTTCTTTCTGAGATACAATTTGCTTTAAGATAATCCATCCTTGCTGTTTCCACATTACCTATGTTCAATCCGGCGCGGGTGAGATAGCCGGCCAGTGTCTTGCCCAGCAACATTCCCGGGTCAGGTATATCCCCTTTAATGCTGAACTCCTTTCTTCCTGAAGGAATATTCCCTCTGACAGCTCTCTCGTTGGAAAAAGGTATTCCGTAGATATAACCGTTATCGCGTCCAGTGCTGTTCAGGGTAACTGCATTTTGAAATGTAAGATTTTTAATCTCCGGCTCAGTACGTAGAATTTTCGGACAGCTGTTCAAATCAGTCGTATTGAAAAAGAGCTTATAACTGTTATCAAAAATGCTGATGCCGTAGGCACCCGCAGCGTAGTAGTTCCCCATATCAATCCAGGTCCACTCCGGCGAAATCCCATCGTAACCAAACAGGTTATCCACCACATAAAGCGTATATTCCCTGTTGCCGGGAACTGTTTTCCTGAGGGCGTCTGCCACAGTGATAAAAAAAGTGTGGAGGTCATCATTAAAAGCTTCACTACCCAGGGTGGGATCGCCTGATCCGATCACCAGTATGCGAGAAGGATTCCCGGCATCGAGCCCAATATCTGTTTTGTAGCGAAAATTTTCACCCAGTGTTTCAACAGCTGTAGCTGTTGTAATCAGTTTTAATACAGATGCGGGTGTGAGCGATTGCTCTCCGTTGTGCGACACGATACTCCTGCCTGTCTCCAGATCAGTCACCGAGATGCCCACCGAAGCATGCTTCAGCGCGGGATGAGTGACGAAACGCTGCAATGCTGTCTGTGCTAATGAGGGAGATACAAGCAGCAGGAGCGTGAGCAACAGGAGGTTCATTTTTAAATAATTCGTGAAGGCAAATGCTCTTTTCATACGATCAATGGCTTTTGTTTTTTACAAAAATAGCAAAAAATCGATGGAACACCTTATACTTTCAGCCAAACCACTATTTTAACAACTCATCTATTCCAGAGAACTTATATCCTCTTCTTTGCAACTCTTTGATCAGCTCATCCAGCCGGTTGTATAGTTTATCCGTTCGTCCGGGATCCGTCCCTATATGCATCAGCAGCAGGAAACCATTCAGGCCCTCACGCTCTTCATAAGCGATGATATTGCGATAGATGGTCTCCGAAGAGAGATAATTCCTCATCTCCGGTGTGGTATAGTCGGCGTTGGAGGTTGTTCCCGGTGAGAAGTTCACCAGCTTTACCCCCATCGCCCCGGCCCAGCCGCTGATCTCACTGTTGTACCACTCATAGGGTGGCATAAAATATTGTGGCGTGTCTGTTCTCACTCCTGCTTTCTCCATCGCAAGGTAGTTATCCCTGAGGTCTTTCTCAAAGGCTATCCGAGTAACCAGCGTGGAATCGCGCCTCTGCCAGTCGGCATAGAGCAGATGCCTGTCGGAATGGGGCCCAAGGTAGTGACCCTCTTTCTGCAAACCACGGGTGATGGTGGGGAACTTCCTGTAAAAATCGCCTGTAAGGAAAAAGGAGGCCTTCACATCGTACTTCTTCAGCACTTTCATGATCACCTCAGCACCATCGGCATATGCATGTCCGGTGAAGACCAGCGAGAGCTGTTTTCTGGTGCTGTCGCCCCGTACGATTCCACCCTCCACAATGGTGGAATGACCTGCTTGGGATGTCAGATAACCGAGATAGTAGGTGAGCGAGGCTGTACCATCCATGGTGGGTTCATTGGTGGAGTAATCGGCATAATCGTCGTGATACACCACGTAGCCTGACTGGAAGGGGGCATACTCATCCTCCCCGGCCAGGTAGATCCCTATCAGGCTGCTGAAGATGGAGTGGTAGATGGGACCATCCACGATACCGCCGGTGACAGGTATCTGATGCAGGTGGGTGAAGGCGGAATGGGGATCATCCGGCGTATCGCCGTGGGAGGGGTATCCCACGATCATGGAGGTGCCCCAGGGATTGCACCCCAGGAGCCAGTCACGCATGGCTGTCTCAATCTCCAGGAAAGCATCATCGCCGGTGATCTCATGGTAGAGACGGCATTGTGTGATAAAGCCCACCGTCAGGTTATTGGAACACCAGATAAAGGGTATCCCGTGCATGAAAGCATTCTCCCCTGCCCTCTCCTTCACGCGCTGCAGGCCGCTCCGCATATTGCGGATAAACTCCTTCTGCGCACGGAGGTCGTCGTGCTGCACCGCCAGATGGTAGTTTCCGAGGTTCACAAAAGGGTACCACTGGTAATGGCGTGCCGAGTCGGCACCCATCCAGGGTGTCACCGGCTCCAGTCGCCCGTAGTCCACAGCTTGTTTCAGGTATGCTCCCTCACCGGAGGTGTGGTACATCTCCGCAGCTGCCAGCTGCATATCATCCGCCCAGTTATCCTCTTCGTAAAAGTAGGGTGCCCCGCCGGGTGCGGTCTGTGAGACACCCGGGTTCTCCGCCCCTTTCCGGTAGGCATCTGCCGCTTTCTGTTGTAACATCACCGAAAATTCAGGATAATAGGCAGCCAGCATTTTAGCACCCAGTGAGAAGGAGGAGGCATATTTCCCCAAAGTGGAAGCCATACCTCTGCTTCGGTTTTTGTGTGTAAATAAACCCTGTGGTTTAGGGCTTACAAAATAGACAGGACGTTCTTTTCCGGCACCCCATCCGTAATCTACTTTTTGTTCGTTGGGCAGCGTGAAACCCACATGATCCCTGTCGTCCGCCAGCTGGTTGAAGTAGGTGGCGGTATCAGGATTCATCTTCACCAGCCAGTCCAGTCCCCATTTCGCCTCATCCAGGATATCCGGGATATCGTTGGCACCTTCATGACCATTGGCATCGTAGTGGTCACCGAAAGCCTCGGGGTACTGACGGTAAGCAAACAGCATCTGATAGACAGCATTGGCCGACGTGGTGACATATTGCAGGTAGTCCGAAGCATCGTGCCACCCGCCGGTAGTATTGAAATATTGACCGTCTCTTTCTCCTTTGGGATCACCCACAGAGATGGCATCATGCACATGACATGAGTCCTCCAGGAAGGGATTGTACCCACACCGCTGCTGACGCATATACTTAAGCGGTATCTCCGTCGCACCGGCATAAATATCGTTGCCTATCTTAAATGGGACTGACTGCACGCCATGGGCTCTGATGATGTAGGTGCCTGGAACGGTGAAAGTGGAGAAATTGAGACGGGCGGAGGCGTCAAAACCCCACAGGCCACCACTATCCTTTACCATCTCACTGTGACAGACTACTTTACCTGTAACGGCATCGATCAGCTCAAACTGATCTGGTGTCTGCTTCTCTTTGCTGATCCAGACAGCCACCTTCACATCCTCTTTCAGATAACCTATCTGATTCACACGGATCCAACTCTG
Organism: Proteiniphilum sp.; assembly: GCA_015478855.1. Lineage (GTDB taxonomy): Bacteria > Bacteroidota > Bacteroidia > Bacteroidales > Dysgonomonadaceae > Proteiniphilum. The sequence goes on along the minus strand of JADMKJ010000026.1, from coordinate 44,399 downwards.
TTGACCTATAACGACAGTGACTTCCAATAATAGTAACCAGGGAATGATTATTTTTTTCATACGATGATATTTTATTCTTTGTATGGGTAAGCAAAAAAATCCATTGCCCCATTTTCGTTTGAAAGCAGCTCTTTTAATTCGGGATCTTTCAATACATCTTCATAATCCATTGGTCTGCCATTCACATGAATGATCCTATAAACAAGCCTGATACCGTGGCTGTAATCAACATACCAATCTACATGACCGGCATAGACGGGTTGAATGGGATTACCGTCAGGCTTATGCCAACCATATATCGCAACTCTATTGGGCCGGCTATCCGGCTTTATAGCTGAGCTTATAATCACATCTTTTTTGATTCCTGCTATTAATCCTTCTCTTCCTTTCCGTTGTTTTTCAATAAGCTGATGATGCTGATAAAAGGTTGTAAATGAATCTCTATTTTGATTGAGAGGCATAGGTGTCAATTGAACGATTGCTGCTTCATACACATCATCACAGATTTTACTTGTTGTAAGAAAACATCCAAATGCATCGGCAATTTTCTGCGCAGTTTGAGGTTGCATAGGAATCCTGAAAAAATCATCATCACAGCCTATCATTAAATAATCAGGCATGACATAATAGAAGGCTGAAAGCGAATTTCCATCCTTTGTAAGAATCGATTTATCTATCCGCACCCATTTTCGCATAAAATCAGGAAAATTGCCGGAGGTAATCTCTTTCAATATCATATTTTCACGTGCCTCATTCGAAATATGTAAAGCTTGATAATAAAAATCTGATCCGCTTAATGCTCCCTCAGCTCTTTTTGGTAGAGCATTATCCTGTTCCAGCATTGTTATTTTAGATGTGTTGCATGAATAGGCAAAAAAAAATAGAATGAATGAAATAAGTATGACGTGCTTGCGGAAAACCATGATAAAAATACGTTCTTAGTAAGAAAAGAGGGAGAGCAACTCCCTCTTTTCCAGTAGTATTTATAAAGCAGTGAACTGTCTCACGGCTGAAGTGGGTTTTGCAGCCCTCATGCCTGATATCACATGATGATATCTTCGGCCTACATAAGCGGTCCACCAGTCGGAATAATTGACAAAATTATTACTTGAGTTCATGATCTGCAGATCACCTGTATCATTTCCACTGGCATCAATCACCTTTATCTTATAATCCAGGCGTGCATAGGAGGAGGAGATCTGCACACTCTTATGTACAATCACGGGCACCCAGCCTGTTGTCTCGCCAAAGGATACAGGTGCTCCCAGATTGGTCCATTCACTCTTGCGAATAACGGCTCCCTGTTCATTGTACTCAATAGGATACTGGTACTGATATTGTAACCTGAGGTCCGTAGGCTGATCATCCTCCTCGAACAGAAAATTGTAAAACTTAATCCAGGCAGTGGTATCTGAATGTTCAGTGACATTGGCTACATAGGGGAACCCGTTATCAATCACAACTGGTGGTTCATCAAAATCATACACAAAGATGTTCTGTTTACCCTCTGTCAATGTACAATTCTGATCGTAGACCAGGTTGAGGTCCGTTCCTTGATACAGCTTGATATTAGTCGCACCTACTCCGGTCGTATAAAAACGTCCCACGGATCCGCCAGGGATAGCGTTGTAGGTGGTCAAGGCTGCCTGATCATTGGCATAGAGCTGATCATTGATCTCAACCTTATAGATATTGTTGGCAGCACCGGAGGTGACGGGAACAAAATAATGCAGTTGAAATTCAGCAACGCCCGATATTGCTTCTGCATCGTATTCAATGACATGCTTATCGCACGACATCAATCCGATCAACAGGAGCATCGATGAAATATATTTTAAATTACTCATAATTGAATGGTTTAAATTTATTTCTGAATCTTTTTATTGAGGTAAGTCACCCGGATAAGCAAACCAGGGTATAGATGTGTGGTAATTATCAGCAGTACCCGGGATGGGGATGAGCGTCTCCAGCGATTTCAGATTCCACATATATTCTGAATTGTATCGTGGTCTGATCCTGTAAGCCGGTGATCCTTCATTCTTTACATTGTATGTACCCTTGCGACTGGTTACCTGAGCCGGACTAAGATAAAATCCTTTGTAAACCTTGGTGGGGTCACTGTCCCATTTCTGCTCTACCTGCGTCTCATCCCAGCCATTGCCTTTGGAAGGATGATCACCGGTGAATATCACATCATAATGATACTTTCTCTGATCGACCCACACCTCAGGTGCTCCCCAGGGATAGAGTGCGACAAATTTCTGCATCATGATATGGGAGAGGCTGAAATCGGCTAACGACAACCCCTCCACATAGGGACCCGCAATATACTCCTGTGCCAGGGTGTTGAACGCAGAGACGGTTATCTTGTCACCTCCCTGGGCTGCCCCCTCCTTGCCGGGATAGATATATCGGCCGGTAAAACCGATATCTGCCTTTACAGCCTCTTTGAATGCTTCCAGTGCTTCCGGTTTTCTCTCCATCTTCCAGAGTGCTTCAGCCAAACAGAACTTCACCTCCGCGCAGGTGGTCAGGATATAGGGTGCATCGTCACGATAGATCCATTTGCCGATGCCGTCATGACTGGTCAAGGGGTTTTCCGGGGTCGGATATTGCGATGTCCTTGTCCTGCCAAAGAACGAGGGTGCCGTACCAATGGGACCTGATGCACCGGTGAAAGAGCCTCCATAATAACGGTAGGTTTTCACGCTGTCGGCATTGTCAATATCCTCGTACATCGGGTTGGAGGTGGTCGATAATTTTACCGCCACACGGGGATCGTAATGTCCCGGAACATCAAGCAGGGTGTCAGCAACGATCTGCTTTTCGGCAAGAGCATAAGGATAATAATCATTCTCCTCCACCCTGATCTTCTCTCCATTTGACTCATCATACCTGGGTACGGTACCCGTGAAAACCTGCACTGCATATTCGTGCTGGAAATAGGAATAGGAGAGATTCCCTCTTGCCGTACCCCAGAAATTATTGTACCCACTGTAGGGGGCCTGCTGTGAGCCACCGGCTATGCTGACCACAGCATCATCATCCGGCGACTGGAATGATTTGGCGGCACATTCCAGCAACTCAGGTGCATACTCAGCAACAAAATTGGATTTGTTGGAAAGAGAAGAGAGGTTTCTCACGATCACGGCATAGGCAAACCTGATCCATTTGTCCCTGTCGCCACCATAGATAAAATCATTGCCACTTATCTTGGAGCCATACTCATGACTGTCGGGTGTTTCAAGTAACTCAATAGCCTTGTATGCCCACTCCCTCACCTGTGCATAGATATCCTTCTGATAATCGTAATTGTGTGCCAACAGGCCATCCACGAAGGCATCCTCCATGGGCAATTCTGCATGTACTTTCGTCATCATATCCCAGGAGAAGGCCTTGATCGCATAGCCGATACCGGCCAGTGTCCACTCCTCAGCTTCAATCGACTGATTGATCATATTTTCAAGATTCATTCCCTGGTTCCAGTAGACAACACGCCATATTTCTCCCGCAGCATCGCTCCCCTCGCTGTAATAATGGGTAGCAAAGCTTGTATAGCCGGTGGTACCCATCATCTGCGTCATTGGGCCAATAGCCCGTATATCCCAATAGACTCCCTGATACTGCTGTGTGATACCTGCCAGATAGAGATATCCCTCCACATAATCGGGGGCATCCACATTCTTATTTACATCCAGATATTCTTCGCAACCAGTGATCAGAAGAAAGAGTGATATGAGGTATATTGATATTTTTTTCATATGATTAAAATTATTTATTTTCAATGGTATCATATGGAACTCGCTTTAATCATTTACTTGTGTGAAAATGATTCACATGCTCGTTTCATATGATCTATTTTATTAATTTACTGTAATACTAAAACCTACCGATATACTCCTTGGATTTGGTAACGACCATACATCGTACCCTTCACCTCCCGTGCCTCCGGCAGCTGCCGAGACTGTATTTCCTACTGCATCGATACCGGAGTAGTTGGTCCATGTCAACAGATCATTTCCGGCAATAAAGATGTTCGCATAAGAGATCAGGCTGCTTCTGCTTAACAAACTGGCAGGGATCCTGTAGGATAGTCTCAGCTCCTGTAAACGGAGGTAGTTGACATCTTTTTCCAGCCAGTCTTCATCTCCACCGCCGTAAATAGATGATCCATAAGCACTGTAATCAACAGCTATCCTGTTTGCGGTGGGGTTATCGGTATTCTCATTGCCATCTTTTAAGACCCCGTTGAAAATTACAGGCTTACTCTCTCTCAGCGTAACCGACTCCCAGCTTGTGCCACTTGTCATCATCGATCGTTTTGTGCCATTCACCACGGTTGCTTTGTACCTGCCGGAGAACATGGCTGAAAGATAAAGTTCCTTAAAGCTGATACTGGTTGTAATACCAAATCTTAATTTAGGCTCTCTGTCACCGATCACACTCCACTGGGGAGAGACAACCGGTAGTCCTGTGGTTGGGCTGATTAACACCTCTCCGGCATCATTCCTTTCGTAGGCTCTGCCGGTGAGAGTGGTGATGGGGTGTCCCACCATTATCCCGTTACGTATGTTCCCCGAGTTCCAGGTGTAGGGATTGTAATATTCAGTCACATTCTCAGGAAGCGAGACAATCTCTGATTTCACATGCGACATGTTCAATCCCACATTCCATGTGAGCCCGTTCCGGGCGCGAATAATATCACCATCAATGTGGGTTTCCCATCCCCACGTATCAAATGTACCCACATTCATATTGTTCAACACGAACCCGGTGGCATAACTTAACCTGAAACCTTTCACGATCTGATCGGCACAGTGGGTGGCAAAATAGGTAAAATCAGCTGTGACACGATCATTGAACAGACGGGTATCGAAACCAATCTCTTTAGAGGTGGTCATCTCCGGCCGCAGATTTCTGTTGGGGCCTGTAAAACCATACTTATATCCCCCACCGGTCAGCTCTGTAGCAATCAGTTCAGGATCAATCTCCAGTGGACCTGCATCTTTCCCTACCTGTGCGATCGAACCTCTTAGCTTCAGATAGCTGAGATAGCTGTTATCTTTCAGAAAAGAGAGGTCAGAGGGTACGAATGATAATTCCATAGCCGGGTAGAAATACCTGTTATTGTGCTTTGGCAGCGTCGATGACCAGTCGTTCCTGCCCCTGAGATTGAGGAAAACAATGTTTTTATAGCCAAACTCAAACTGGGCAGATAATGCCTGTATCCTCCTTTTGGTATTTCTCTGTGCAGAGATGATGGTTGCAGGATCTGTGTTATTGATCGATTGAAAGTCAATCACCTTATATTTCGATCCCATCGTTGTCAATCGGATCACTCCGTTCTCCTGCTGGTGATACCCTAGCTGAGCACCAAAGGTCAGCTCCTCATTAAAAAAAGAGGTATTGTACCCGGCAAGTATATTCAGGGTGGGATCAGAAAAATTGGACTGTGATATATGGTACTCACCCACTCCTCCGTTATTTGCGGCATAATAGGGATGCAATGATGTTTCAAATGTCTGCATACCCACATCCCATCCAATTTGTGCACGCAGGAAGAGGTTCTCTAACGGGAACAGCGTTGCTGCAATGTTGGTAAGAAAGCGGTCCGACTTGTCGAAGTATCTGTTACGGTTCATCGCAAAAAGAGGATTCAGCAAATCGGTATCAATATAGTAATCGGGGTACCTCATATGCGCACCGTCGGCATCAAGGTAGTTCGACATATTATCGACAAGAGGCCAGAGCATGGCCCGGTAGAGAGGACCGTCGGTACCTCTCAGTGCTTTTGAATTGTTTGTATTGGTATACTGCATGGATCCCTCAAAATCAAACCAGTCAGTTATCTTTGCCTGGCCTGAGAGCGATAGATTCATCCTTGTATAATCGGTCGTTTTCACAACACCTACCTGATCCAGAAAAGAGGCACTGGCACGTATGGTGGCTTTTTCACTTCCTCCATCGACAGCGAGGTTATGTTTGTTTACAAAACCGGTCTGCATAACGGCACCCACATTATCATACAGCTTCATACCCGGAGGATATGATCCACCAAACCGGCTGGTATAATAATAATTGGTCGTTCCGTAAGCACCGTTGGCGTACTTATCCTGCAATTCGGGAAAACCATATGCATTGTCCCAACGGAAGGAGTTGCTGTACTGCACTCTCCCCTTTCCTGTCTGCCCCTTTTTGGTGGTGATGATGATTGCTCCGTTGGAAGCGTCAGAACCATAGAGTGCTGCAGCTGCTGCACCTTTCAGAACAGTCATTGATTCAATATCCTGGGGATTGAGATCATTCCCTCGTGAGGCAAAATCGAGATTTCTAACTGAATACCTCTCTGTACCCCCAATCCACATATTGATCGGATCGAATGTTGAATTATTCATCGGTACCCCATCTATCACATACAATGGTTGATTGTTTCCGGAAATAGAGGTGATATTTCTTAAGACAACTGTCGTGGAAGAACCGGGTGCTCCACCGGTAGAGGTGACATTCATCCCTGAAACACGTCCCTGCAATGCCGAAACAAAATTATCTCTTCCCGAATCAATGATATCGGATGCTTTCACATTCTGTACAGCTGATCCTACAGAACGGGCGATACGTTTCATCCCGAACTCACCGGTGATCACCACCTCTTCCAGCATCTCCGTGTCAGGGACCAAAACAACCCTGACATTGGAACGAACAGCCACCTCCTGTGTAACATATCCTACATAAGAGATGACAAGCGTTCCTGTGGAGGGAGCTGTAATTGTAAAAACGCCCTGATTGTCAGTAACAGCTCCTTCAGATGTCCCTTTAATCAGGATGGTTGCCCCGATAGCAGGTTCACCTCCTTCATCCACTACACTCCCCGTCACACGGGTCTGTGCAAAAAGAGTTCCTGTACCTAGAAAGAACAGGAATAAAAAAATGTTGATTTTTTTTCTCATAAATTCAATCTTAAAGGTTAGAATATCTCACGAATAGGCTATTTACTAATAGGTTAGTTAATGTATTTCGCTCATTGAATCGCGGAACAAAAATAGTAATATTTAAATAAATAACCCTAAATAATATAATTTTAACATATATGCAGGTAGGAATATATGATCATCCGGGATGGTGCATATTATTAACAGGATGATATTCTATGAAATAGAGGATTCAACGATCCACGGCAGGCAACACCATTCATCATTTATGCACAGGTATTTCAGTAAGATTTAGAATGTGAGGTATTAATTTGAGGAGTCATCACCAATAGTGGAAGGTTGCCGAAAATAAAAAAGCCCCACATTTTTCAATGCGGGGCTGACATAATAGCTTATATATGCAAATTAGAACTTGTATCCTACCGAGAGGTATGCATTTTGATTCTTCACGCTTCCGTTGTCAATGTTGGAGATATTAACCAGTCCCATGTCCCAGCCAAGATCAACGAGGATAGCACCAAATTCAGCACCTACACCTAAGCCTACACCGGCATCAAAAGGTTTATACTGACGGGCAGCGTCACCAAAAATTTTATCTACATCCCATTCAGTGGAAAGATTCCCAACTTCTGCCTTTCTGCTTCCCCCTACTCCATAAGCTGCATAAGGACCGGCATGCAATACAACACGTGTTCCGGGCATCACATCAATTTTATAGGCCAGATGTAAAGGCAGTTGCACGTACATCAGGTTTTCGGTATACTCAGCGTCGATAGTTTCATTCACCGCCTTGAATCCTTTTGTAGTGAAAAACAATCCGGTCTGCAACGCTACACTTGGTGCAAACTCAAAGTCTGCGGCGAGACCAATATTAAATCCAATCTTTGGATTTTTGTCGTCCACCTCATCATCATAGACCAAATTGGACATGTTCACTCCACCTTTGATGCCTAAGCTCATCTGTGCGCTTACAGCTGTGACTATGGCAAGCATTACAACTACTGCTGTTAATCTCATTTTTTTCATAATTCAATTCTTTAAATTAAGTTTCTTCGTTTGTTTGTTTGAAGATTGTCTCTTCCAAACTACACATAAAACAGTTCAGCTGTTTTTTTGTTCGAATCCTACCCCTGTTTGACAAGAGATCGTCAGCTGTACATCACTATAAATAACTCAATTCAAAGGGTGTGGAGGAGAATAACTCATTTGCCACCTCTCTCACCTGTGAGGATGTGATCGCATCAATCCGGGTGAAGATCTCATCAAGCGAGGTGTAGCGGTCAAGGTGCAGATAATTCTTCCCCATAGAGAGTGCACGTGTTTCACTGTTTTCCGCTGCGATACTCATCTGCCCCTTCCACTGTCTTTTTGCCAGTGAGAGCTGCATGGGTGTCAGTTCTTCCTCTTTCAACCGTTTAATCTCTTTCCCAATCAGGCGGATGCATCTCTCACTATGTTTAGGGTCAGAGCCGAAATAAACCGCAAACAGTCCTGTATCGGTGTAAAAATTAACGTTCGACTCCACGTTGTAAACAAGACCATGCTTCTCCCTGAGAGATACATTCAGCCGGCTGTTCATGCTGCCACCTCCCAATATATTATTGATCATATACAAAGCATACTTATGCGGATGATGCATGTCGAAAGTGTTGTACCCAAGCATCACATGCGACTGTGAGGTATTTTTATTCACTTTCTCACTCCATGGTGTAAATTGAGCGGGAGCTACCCTCTGTTTTACGTGGGACTGCTCAGGGAAGAAGGAGAAGTATTTTTCAATCTGACGCACCACTTTATCAAAGGCTGTTTTTCCGGTAGAGAAAAAAACCATTTCCGATGGCTGGTACTGTCTTCTCACAAAACGAAGGATGCTGTCCCTGTTGAAAGAGTGCAGTGACTCCGGCTCACCCAATATATAGTGTCCTATCTCATGCCGTGCAAACACCATGTTTTCAAAATCATCAAAGATCAACTCAGAGGGAGCGTCCTGATATGAGCTGATCTCATCGAAGATGACTTCTCTCTCGCGTTCTATCTGTGAGGGTGCAAACTCAGATTGAAAAAGGATATCACTCAGCAACTCCACAGCCCGGGGGAAATACTCACTGAGAGATGCGGTGTAATAGAATGTCTCTTCTTTTGTCGTGTAAGCGTTCAGCTCCCCACCTACATTTTCCATGCGGTTAGCGATATGGTGTGCTTTGCGTTTTGTTGTTCCCTTAAAAAGCATGTGTTCCACGAAATGTGCCATGCCGTATTCATCGGGGTACTCGTCACGCGTGCCTGTGTTCACTACGATACCACAACAGGAGATTTCGGAAAGTGAAGGACGGTGAATAATGCGAAGACCGTTTGTTAATCTGTATGTCTGAACCATTTTATAATGTTGTTTGGCGAGCCGGCCGTTGCATGTACTTTGTTTTCTGTTCCGGCGATAATCTCTCAATGGCATAGCGAAGCATGGTCCTGGGCATCTCCGTGCAGTGGTCGTCAAGAAAGCCGGTGAGGATTGTCTCGTCCCGTTTCCCCGCTTCACGCAGCATCCATCCGCATGCCTTGTGCATAAGATCATGCTTGTGTGCAAGGAAGATCTCCGATAACCTGAGTATGTCATCAAAATCATTGTTGCGGATAAAAGCCATGGTCGACACCACCGCTATACGCTGATCCCACAGCAGGCTGCTTGCTGCCAGCCCGTACAATAAGGTGCGATCATCTTTCTCCTTCAGCCATTCACCCACAATGTGGTAACACGATAAATCGACCAGATCCCAGTTGTTGACGCGGGGGGTATGTGACAGATAAAAGTCGACAATCTCCTTACGTTTCGGCTCATCGGCCTGCTTAAACTGCTCCACCAGGATGATCAGCGCGCAGAGACGACACTCATGCATCTCATCAGCGAGCAGCTTCTCCAGCTCCGAAAGTGGTGTATACCTGTTTGCTTTCGCTACGCTCCGTGTCTCAGGTACGGTGCAACCGATAAACCGGTCACCTTCACCATATTCTCCCTTACCTGTTTTGAAAAAATAAGCCGAATGATCCGCCTTTGCCGGATTACCCAACTGCCGCAATTGCTCTTTGATATTTGTTGCTCTCATCTGTTCTGATCAGTTTACCCTCGATATGTTGTAGCTGCCTTCATAAAAACCGATGATGTTCTGCACCATCTCAACAGACATGCTGATACGGTCCTCCATCGTTTTTGTTCCTGCATGAGGTGCCAGCAGCACATTATCAAGTGCCAGCAATTCCGGAAGAATATGCGGTTCGTTCTCATACACATCCAGTGCAGCAGCCCATATCTTCTCTTCCTTTAATGCATGTACCAATGCCTTCTCATCCACCATGTTGCCACGGGCTGTATTGATAAACACGGCCGTTGATTTCATCCGTTGGAACTGTTTTTCACCGATCATATGAAATGTTTCAGGTGTGGATGGGGCGTTGAGAGAAATATAGTCGGACGTTTGCAGTAGGTCATCCAATGAGACATACCGTGCATTGTACTGCTTCTCTATCATCGTGTCCAGGCGGCTCCTGTTGTAATAGATGATCTCCATCCCCCCTGCCACGGCACGTCGTGCCAGTGACTGGCCTATGCGTCCCATGCCGATAATACCCAATGTCTTGCCATAGACAGGCAATCCGCCTTCAGCATAGACACCCCAGCTCACACCCTCCGGTGTACGCAGCCTGCGATCGTAGTATCCTATCCGTCTGCCTGCAGCCATCAGGAGCGCAAATGCAAACTCGGCTGTCGGCTCACGGGTGGAATTGGGGATATTGGTTACTGCAATTCCTTTATGGGTTGCGTAATCCACATCAATATTATTGAAGCCGACACCATAATTGCTGATCAGCTCCAGCTTACGTCCCTTATCCAAAATCCCCTTGTCGGTATAAAAACTGAAGTTGGGAACGAGCACCTCATAATCGGGGATCATCTCCATCACCTCCTCTTTGGTGAAATAGGATTTCTCCCGGGGAAGCGTCACTGCGTACTTCCCCTCCAGCTCTTGTAGTCCCTCAGGTTTTAAGCGGTATGCAATCAATACTTTCTTCATTTGTCACAATTGTTATTCGATCTGTTATTATTACCGGAAAGCAGCTCTCCGTTTAACGGGTTATCAGAGTGAATTGTTTTTGATAAAGATAGGCTTTGATATGGTATAAATCAAAAAAAACGAGCCTTTAGACTCGTTTCTCCGCTCTTCAGGTTGGACTCGAACCAACGACCCTCTGATTAACAGTCAGATGCTCTAACCAACTGAGCTACTGAAGAATATATTCAAAATGTGCAATTTACTTTTCTGCTCTTCAGGTTGGACTCGAACCAACGACCCTCTGATTAACAGTCAGATGCTCTA
>JADMKJ010000026.1:0-33000 GCA_015478855.1 Proteiniphilum sp. | reverse complement strand
GCTCTTCAGGTTGGACTCGAACCAACGACCCTCTGATTAACAGTCAGATGCTCTAACCGACTGAGCTACTGAAGAATTTTTCCTTCTGAGAAAAGTGATGCAAAAGTAGCATAAATTTCCGAAACAACCAATAGCTACAAGAAAAAAAGTTGCTGTTACAGCGCATTCAATTATAATAAATATTCTTCAAGGATGTATACCACACTCAATCACACTCTTTTGTCCGGAAAATGTTTTTTTCTGATGCTGACAGTTGGTTCATGCTCAAATCTGTGATAGTAAATGAACGCAGAAAGTGCAATTTATAATCAGGTGAATATTTAAATTTAAAACTTTTTATTACCTTTGATTCGTAATAAATCAGCATAAATTAAGATCACATGATTTTCAAATTTCTAATTCTTTCCGATGAAGTAGACAACTTCAAAAGAGAAATAAAAATTGATGCCGATGCAACGTTTTTGGATTTCTATAAAGCCATCTTAGAGTGCACCGGTTTCAGTGATAAAGAGATGGCTTCATTCTTCCTTTGTGACGAGAAGTGGCGTAAGCTACAGGAGATCACACTCGTAGAGATGGACACATACTCTGATGAGGACTCTTACATCATGGAGGAATGTATCCTGAGCGATTACCTTGAGGACGAGAAACAGAAACTGATGTACGTTTTTGATTACCTTACAGAGCGTGCACTTTATATTGAATTGTCGGAGATCATTCCCGGAAAAAACCTTAAAAAACCTGTCTGTTCACTTTCTGAAGGTAACAGCCCCAGGCAGATATTAAATATTGAAGAGTTGACGCCGGTGACTACATCGTTAGATCTGGGTGAAACATTCTACGGAGATGAAAGTTTCGACATAGATGAGTTGGATAAGGCAGGATTCGAAGGACTGGACGATACTTCAATTGATACAATCGAAGGTGATCTTTACTGATAAATAGAGCATCATATTCACAAGGAGACGATACCTCATGCCCGGAGCAACTCCCTCCTCCTTCTCACTTAACCCAAACAATGAACACCCTCCTTGTGCTGCTTGGCCCCACCGGTGTAGGAAAGACTGAATGGAGTCTGCAAATCGCGGAAACATTGAAAAGCCCCATTCTTTCGGCTGATTCACGACAGATCTACAAAGGGATGACAATAGGCACAGCCGCACCCACAGTAGAGCAGTTGCAGCTTGTTCCCCACTACTTCGTGGGTATTCTCCCACCTGAAGAGTATTACAGTGCCAGTCAATTCGAGGATGAGGCGATTAAGCTGGCCGATCTGCTATTTGAATCCCATCCAATTGTGGTGATGACCGGCGGTTCAATGATGTACATCGATGCAGTTTGTAACGGTATTGATGAGATCCCCACCATCGATGAGAAGCTGAGAAGTGAGGTGCTTGCCCTCTATCAGCGCGAGGGGCTGGATGCCATACGCTCACGTCTGAAATTGCTGGACCCTGTGTACTATGACGAGGTAGACCTGAAAAACACCCAGCGTGTGATCCATGCTCTTGAGGTCTGTCTTATGGCAGGCAAACCCTATTCATTGCTGCGAAAAAAACAGAAAAAAGAGAGACCCTTCCGTATCATAAAAATAGGCTTCATGCGTGAACGTGAGGAGTTGTACGAACGCATCAACAAAAGGGTGGATAAGATGGTGGAAAAAGGACTGGTGGAGGAAGCATACCGTTTTTATCCGCAGAGGCATCTCAATGCACTCAATACGGTAGGATATAAAGAGCTGTTCGATCATTTCGACGGGAACTGCTCACTCGATTTTGCGACAGAAAAAATAAAACAACACTCCCGCAATTATGCACGCAAGCAAATGACATGGTTCAAAAGAGACAAGGAGGTTCAATGGATCAATTTGTCAGATAAACGGGTGAATGTGGTAGATATGGTACTCACCCGTCTCACGGATCTGTATTGAACTGATCATCTGCCCGGAACTCAACTAAATCGCATTCATCTTTTCTTTTCATTCACCACTTTCCGGGCCTTCACTTCCAAAATTCCCAATGAGGTGTTTGCTGTACCTCTCATTGTATGTTCATTCATCTTTAACAGAAGCTGTACATATTCCGACTCAAAATAGACTCCTGCTTTGAGTGTATCATTCTTCAGTGAGATGTTATTCATTTTGATTGTGTAACCTGAACTAAGTTGCAGCTCACCCTTTAAATTTGCGTTATCACCTGATAGTGTAATTATTCCTTTTTCGTAACCTTGTGGAGCTTGTGGAACTTCATACCTCCATTCGCTCGTTTTCATTTTGGAATTCTGCGCTTCAACCATGTTCATTTGTCCTGCAATGCAGATCAATAGTAGAATAGTAAAAAAAATTCTCATCTCTTTCGTTATTTATAGGTAATTAGATTTTGCAAATAGATCACAACCACAGTTTTTCAATCAGAGCGTACCTGCACCAAAAATAGGGAATGTTCTTTGAATTTCAAAAAAATATTTATAAAACAGTTCCAAAAAGGTCATCAAATTAAATTCTCACCCCTGCCTTTACATATAAGATTCTCCTTTTTTACGTGTCTGTGGTTTATTAAAAAAAATCATGTAAATTTGCTATCTGAAAATCATTCTATCATATGGCGCTAAGGCAGCAACAGGAACTGAAACAATCACAACGGCTTTCACCTCTACAAATGCAGGTGATAAAGCTGGTGGAGCTCAACACCGTAGAGGTGGAAGACCGCATCAAACAGGAGGTGGAAGACAATCCTGCGCTGGATACTTTAGATGCAGATATGTCTAATGACACTGAAAATGAAGAGGATGAAAGAATCGACAAAGATCTTTCCCAGGAAGAGATCATCCTGGGTGACTATTTCTCAGAAGATGATATCCCCGATTATCATATTAACCAGACGCATCAGAAAAGCGAACCAGGCTTTATAGAAATAAGTTACTACGACGACAAATCACTCAGTGATTCACTCATAGAACAGATCAGGTTGTTAAATCTGGATGAACGCAAACAGACCATTGCGGAATATATCATTGGTAATCTCGATGACAGCGGCTATCTACAACGCGATCTGCAATCCATCTCCGACGATCTGTTGTTTCAGCAACAGTTGGAGATCTTACCTCTACAGCTGGAAGATGTGCTCTATGAAATACAGGAACTGGACCCTGCCGGAGTAGGCGCCCGTGATCTGCAGGAGTGCCTCCTGCTTCAGCTTGAGCGTTATGACCAGTCGCCGGCGGTACTACTCGCGAAAGAGATTCTCACCAATTTCTTTGAAGAATTTTCACGTAAACACTACGATAAAATCATCCGTCAGATGAACATCACCGAAGACGATCTGCGGGATGCCATAGGAGAGATTACCTCACTGAACCCGAAACCCGGGAATGCACTGGGAGGCACGCTGCAGACGGCAATGAACAACATCACACCCGATTTCATTGTGGACTCATACAATGGCCAGGTAACCATTCAACTCAACAACAGCAACATCCCCCATCTGAAGGTGAACCGTAGTTTTTCGGAAATGCTCAAAGGTTATAACGACAACAGAGAGACCATGTCTGCAGATGATAAGCAGACAATGCTTTTTATGAAACAAAAGGTAGACTCTGCCAAGTGGTTTATCGATGCAGTGAGACAACGTCAGAACACGTTGCAGAGAACCATGGAGGCTATTGTGAACATACAATACGACTTCTTCCTCACAGAGGATGAATCGCAACTTAAACCGATGATACTGAAAGATGTGGCCGGGAGAACAGGTTTCGACATCTCCACCATCTCACGCGTGAGTAACAGCAAATATGTACAGACCAACACAGGTGTATACCCCCTGAAATACTTTTTCTCTGAGGCTATGCAGACAAACGAAGGAGAGGATATCTCATCAAGAGAGGTGAAGATGATACTGAAAGAGAGTATTGAAAATGAGAGTCCCACTAAACCACTCACCGACGATCAGCTCACCAGAATTCTCAACACCAAGGGTTATGTGATTGCACGCCGTACAGTTGCAAAATATAGGGAACAATTATCCATTCCAGTCTCTCGTTTAAGAAAAAAGATTTAACTTTGTCAATCATTGAAAGGAAAACCATCAGGATGAAATCTATCGCACATATTATTTCCACTATCTTTCAGCCTTTATTGATGCCCACCTACGGGGTGTTGCTCATATTTGTATACACCTATTTCGGGGCTATTTATACACATCAATTCTGGCAGATCATCATGCCGGTGATTCTCTTCTCTTTCATTGTTCCCGGTATACTTATTGTCATGTTATTTCGAATGGGTGTTGTCTCAGATCTGTCACTCAAAATACGCAGGGAACGTTTTTATCCATACATCATCACACTTCTCTCCTACTCCGCCATGATCGTCTTTTATTACAGGATGCATATGCCCACCTGGTTTCTGATGATTATGGCTGCATCCGTCGTGATCATGGTTATTGCCATCATCATCACGTTAAAATGGAAAATAAGTGCACATATGTTCGGTGTGGGAGGTCTCATTGGTGGTGCAATGGCGGTAAGTTATTATGTGGAACGTACTAATCCTTATTATATGCTAATGGGATTGTTCCTTATGGCAGGTTTAGTGGGTACTTCAAGGTTACTATTGAGGCGACATACCCTCTATCAGGTTATTGCCGGTTTCCTGCTGGGATTCATGGTTTCTTTTGTTTTTGTCTGGTTTGGTGCGATCAACTGAAAATATTCAATTTTATCTCTTTTGACGAAAGAGAATTTAATTGTACATTTACCCAATAAAATAGAATTTAATAAATTGATATCATTATGAATTTTCCGGAAAACGTTAAGTATTCTTCCGATCATGAGTGGGTGAGAGTGGAAGGAAATGATGCCTATGTTGGTATTACCGATTTTGCACAGGATGAACTGGGCGAGATTGTATATGTTGATGTGACCACTGAAGGTGAGACCCTGGCGCAGGGAGAAGTGTTCGGCAGCATTGAAGCCGTGAAAACTGTATCAGACCTGATGATGCCTGTAGGTGGTGAAATACTGGAAGTGAACACAAAGCTGGAGGATGCACCTGAACTGGTGAATCAGGATGCCTATGGTGAAGGATGGATCGTTAAGGTGGCCCTTGAGAATGCCGAAGAAGTGGAAGGATTGATGTCTGCAGAGCAGTACAAGGATTTTATCGGTAAGTAGTTTATTTAAGAACAAAGAGGGGATCACTCACGGCGTGATTCCTTTTCAATACAATCATATGAACCCTGTTGTAAGTATTATAATGGGCAGCACGTCTGATCTGCCCGTAATGGAAAAAGCGGCTCAGTTCCTCAACGAAATGGAGATACCATTCGAGATGAACGCACTGTCGGCACACCGTACACCCGCCGAGGTGGAGACATTTGCCAAAGGAGCCAAAGAAAAGGGAATCAAGGTAATTATTGCCGCTGCGGGGATGGCGGCTCACCTGCCCGGGGTGATTGCCTCCATGACCACGGTGCCGGTCATCGGTGTACCCATCAACGCGTCACTTGACGGCCTGGATGCATTGCTCGCCATCGTCCAGATGCCTCCGGGTATACCTGTGGCGACGGTGGGGATCAACGGTGCACTGAATGCGGCTATCCTCGCCCTGCAGATGATCGCCACGGGTGATGATTCAGCGCAGGAGAAACTGAAGGAGTACAAGGAGAGCCTGAAGAACAAGATCACGAAAGCCAACCGGGAGCTCGCCTCGCTAACCTACAAGTACAAAACGAACTAACGTTTTTACTCCTCTCCCGCTCCGCCTCACGGCGGGTCAGAGCTCCATTCCTACGGCGGAAAGCTCGGCCAGGACAAAACCCAGATCTCTCTCGCTTTCAAGCATCTTCTGCATCGCCTCGTAGTGGTAGGTGATCTCCAGCAGATAATTAAGAAGAGAGATCTCACCACTCTCCAGCGCTTTCTTCAGGAATGCTTCATTATTGAATGCAGATAGTGCCTGACGATACGATGCAGCTTCCTGCTGTAGACGTTTCGCTCTCATGAACAGGTTCTGCAGACGGTGATAAAACTGCATTTTATTGTCCTCCAGCACTGTTTCAGCTGTGCTCAGTGCTGCTTTTGCCTGTTTCATCCTGTTCCTGTTTTCCCACAACGGTATCGACACCCCAACTGTGACGCCCTGAAAACGCTCACCCACCACCTTCTCACTCATATATCCGGCGGTAAACTTAGGCAGTTGCAGCGCCCTGTTCAACTTCACCTGTTGCCGGCTAATTTCTATTTGTCCCCTGACATATTGCAACAGAGGGCTTCCCGCCTCAGCCAGCGCATACCACTGTTCAAAGTCCGGTGGTAACATCCCGTAGTGTAGCTCAGTGGCAGTGAATGAAACCGCATTACCACCATTCAGCGCTTTCAGCTCGTTGAGAAGAGAGGAACGCTCCGACTCCGCCCGCTGCATCTCATTGGTGGTTGTGTTGAGCTCCAGCAGCGCCTTGTTCTTCTCCAGAATGTTCACATCGCCCCGGTCAAAGCGCACCTGATATGTCTCGGCAATGCGTTGTGCATTCAATAATCTTCTGCTGTACTCTTCTACCAGCGCATTATAATAGACCAACTCCGTGCAGACCTGTCTGGCACGCATCAGGAGATTGAGGCGCTCTGACTGATACCTCAGGTCAAGGTTTGCATTCTCCAGTTTTGAGATCCTGCTCCTGTGACCATAGGCGGTGGGAAAATCAAAAGACTGGGTAATGCTGATATCCGTTCTGTTGCCTACAGGTGCGGGACTGCCCCAGAGGTAGTTGAATGCCACCTCGGGATCAGAGAAATAGATGCCGGTCCGGTTATTCAGTTTCCGGGCAGCTATCTCTTCACGGAGCGCATTCAGCGTTGAGCTGTTACGCTCGATCTCCTTCAGGAGCGTTTCCATCTCATTCTGTGCTACAACAGGCCACAGCATTACCGTGAGCAACAGACTAATTGCTATTTTTTTCATCTTTGCGTTTTTTCTTTTGTAATAATGTATATACCACAGGTACAATATAAATATTCAATAGTGTGGATGTCAGCAGACCACCCAGCACCACGACAGCCATCGGGCTCTGTATCTCATTCCCCGGCTTATCACCGTTGAGCACCAGAGGGATCAACGCCAACGCAGCGGTGAGCGCTGTCATCAGGATAGGATTCAGCCTGTCCGCCGAACCTCTCAACACCGTCTCCTCTAAAGAGATGTGGCCCTGCTGCATATGCTGATACCTGGATATCAGCAATATCCCGTTGCGGGTGGCAATCCCGAACAGGGTGATAAAACCAATGATAGAGGGTATACTGACGATGCCCGATGTAAAAAAGACAGCCAGCACCCCCCCGATCAGTGCCAGCGGCAGGTTGAGCAGTACAATGGCCGACAGTGTCAGATCCCTGAACTCGGCAAACAACAACAGAAAGATCACAGTGATGGCCAGCAGTGAGGTGATCAGCAGTGTGCGGGATGCTTTTTCAGCGCTTTCAAACTGTCCTCCATACTCAATCCTGTAGCCTTCAGGCAGTGTTATCCCGTCCTCAATCCTCTCTTTGATCTCATCAACCACCCCTTTTAAGTCCCCGCCCGCGACATTCGCAGAGACAACGATCTTACGCTGCACGTTCTCCCGGCTGATAGCGTTGGGGCCGCCCACGGATACGATCTCGGCCACCTCCTCCAGCGGGATGCTGCTGCCATAGCCGGTCTCTATCAACGCTGATCTCAACTGTTCAATATTCTCCGTATAGTGTTCATTCAGCCGCAGGACCAGATCGAAACTTCGTTGTCCCTCGTAGATGTCCGACAGCTTCTCTCCGGCGAAAGCCAGCTCGATGAACCTGTTGAAATCCTCGATGGTTATCCCGTAGCGTGCCAGCATCGCCCTGTTGGCACGCACCTGCAGCTGCGGTGTCTCCGTCTGCTGCTCCACGGAGAGGTCCACCAGCCCGTCGATACCCTCCAGCGTGCTCTCAATCCGGTTTCCAAGCAGGTACATTTCACTCAGGTCGGTACCGAACAATTTGATGGCAATGTTCGCCTTCGTGCCCGAAAGCATATGATCAATACGATGGCCCAGCGGCTGTCCCACAGATGAGACCAATCCCGGTATTCCCGCCAGTGTCTCCCTCACATCGGCCAGGAAGGCATCCCTGTCTCTCCCGTTCAGTTCGAAATTGACATCCACCTCAGAGGAGTTGCTCGACAGTGCATGCTCATCGAGCTCACCCCTGCCTGTCCGTCGTGCAGTGCCGGTCACCCCGTCAATTTTCAGCAGCTCCCGCTCCATCAGGTTACCCAGGCGGGAGCTCTCCTCCAGTGATACACCCGGCTTCGTGACCGTCGTTATCACCAGAGAGCCTTCATTGAACTCGGGCAGGAAGCTCCGGCCCATGGTGAAGAACAGTACGAGCGTGACGACAAACAGGCCGATGGTTGGGTAAAGCACCATCTTCCGGTTGTGCAATACCCATCGCAGTGTTCCGGTATAGTACCGGGCCAGATGACGTGCCAGCCAGCTCTCTTTCACATTCTTGTCCAGATAGTCATCACCTGAGAGCATCATGCGGCAAAGCAGGGGTGTCACCGTCATCGCGACGATCAGCGACATGAACAGTGAGACAATATAGGCCACACCAAGCGGTTTCAGCATGCGCCCCTCCATCCCCGACAGGAAGAAGAGAGGGACAAAAGCCACCATGATGATGAAGGTGGCGTTGAGGATCGAAGCGCGGATCTCTTTCGATCCTTCAAACACTACCGTCAGTGCGGACTGTCGCTCTCCCGGCGGCCTGCTGTGATTCTGTCTGAGCCGCTTGTATACATTCTCCACATCAATGACAGCATCATCCACCAGCGAGCCGATAGCAATAGCCATACCTCCCAGCGTCATGGTGTTGATGTTCATTCCCAGAAGATAGAGAACGATGATTGTACCCAGTAAAGATAACGGTATAGCGATCACGGAGATGAGGGTGGTACGGAAACTGCCGAGAAAGAGAAAGAGGATGATCACCACGAAGAGGGCCCCCTCAATCAGTGCACGTCCCACATTATTCACGGAGGCCTCAATAAAATCGGCCTGACGGAATATCCCGGTATCCATCGTCACATCGGGAGGAAGTGTTTGTTGCAGCTCCGCCAGATTGGCCTCGATCTTCTCCGTCACATTCAGCGTGTTGATATTGGGCTGTTTCGAGATCGACAGGATCACTGCAGGTGTAGCATCCTGAGATGCATAACCCATCTTCACAGCGCTGCCGGTCACCACGTCAGCCACATCTGAAACGACCACGGGATTACCTCCCGCCATCTTCACAAAGGTGGCGCCCAGCGCCCCGGTATCATTCGTGCGGGCGATACCCCGCACTACATATTCATTCCCGTAATCACGCAGTACACCACCCGAAGCGTTGGTGCTGAATGTCTCACCCACAGCAGCCAGCTCGTTCATGGTCACTCCGTAAGCAGCCATCCGCTGTGGATCGGCAAGGATCTGATACTGTTTATAGTCACCTCCGATGATGGTCACCTGCGAAACACCTCCTGTCGCCAGGATGGCCGGCTTCACCACCCACTCGGCCATGGTGCGCAGATCCATCAGTGAGGTTGAGTCGGACTGCAGACCGATAAAGAGGATCTCCCCCATCACACTCGATTGCGGAGCCAGCAGGGGCATCACCTCACCGGGCAAAGCGCCGGTAAGTGTCACCATCTTCTCACTGATGATCTGACGTGCCTTGAAAATGTCCGTGCCCCAGTCAAATTCAACCCACACGAATGAGAAACCCTGCATCGATGCCGACCGCACACGGCGCACATCTGTCGCTCCGTTCACGGCTGTCTCTATCGGAAAGGTCACCAGCCTCTCCACCTCCTCCGATGCCATACCATGTGCATCGGTCATGACCACCACCGTTGGTGCCGTCAGGTCGGGAAACACATCCACATCCATCTTCTGGGATGTATAGGTCCCGCCCACGATAAGCAGTATGGCTCCCAGCATGATGAAGAGCCTGTTATTCAGCGAAAATTGTATGATTCTGTTTAACATCTTCCTTACTGTTTAATGACCATGACCGTGTGCATCGAGCTGACCTGTGGACTGTGACAGCTTCACCATAATCGCTCCTCTGCTTACCACCCGTTCCCCTGCAGACAAGCCCTCCACTATCTCCGTTCGCAGCCCGTCACTATGACCGATACGGACAGCACGTTTCTCAAACAACTCAGGCGTGACCTGCACATAGAGGAAATAGGCACCCATCTCTTCAATCAGCGCTTCATCGGGTACCGTGATTGCTTCATTACTGCCCTGCAGCTTGATAAACATCTCCACGAAGCTGCCCGGAAGCAGTCCCTCATTGTTCTCTACCTGGAAGACCACAGGGATAAGGGGGTTATCCAGCCCGGCCGATTTCCCATAAGAGATGACCCTCCCTTTCAGGTCTTCAAGGCTATAGGTCTGATCACTGTGCATCACCTTTATGTTGGCGGTAGTGATCGAGCCCAGCTGATGAAAATATCTGGGCTGCAGTTCCGCTCTGATAAGCAGATCACGGTTTTGGGAAACCACCAGCAGCGCTTGTCCCGCTTCTGCAAATTCACCATTGCGGACAAACAGCTGTTTGACGAAACCGGTCATCGGTGAGCGGATCACCTGGCTTCCGCCGGAGGAGAGGTTTTTCCGGAGATTGGTATAGACCGCCTCCGCCTGCCTGTAGGCCGCCTCCGATTCCAGCAGCTCACGCTCTGAGACGATCCGTTCTTTGGCCAGTTCTTTTTTACGATCATACTCCGCCTTTGCCCGGTTATATTCGGTAACAGCCCCGGCGTACCGCACATCCATGTTATTGTCCGCCAGTCCGCCATCCACCATGGAGAAGAGCGACTGGCCTGTCTGAACGACAGTGCCGGGAACGATCTCCCTGCCGGTGAAGAGCACCAGGCCGCCTGCTTTGGCCACCACAACCTTCTCGTCGCTCTGTGAGGGTTCTACCTGAGCAACGGTTCTGATTGTCTCACCAAATAGTGCTGCTTTCACCTCTTCGGTGGCAAATCCGACCTTCCAGCTCTGCTCTTTCGTGAACAGAACCGCATTGCCACCTGCAGGCACTGCCTCTTCTGCAGCGTGGTGACCCTCCTCCTCGTTCCCGTAAACGGTGATCCCGGCAACGATCAGTTGTGACACCTCTTCAGCTGTCCTGATCTCGAACAGGAGGCTGCCCGCACCTGTCGCGGATGGCTGCAGTGAAACACGGTAAATGCCGTCGCTGACACGCTCAGCTGCTACACTCACCGTTTTATCATTGTCTTGCCGGAGGCTTACCGTGACGCTTCCCTCTTCCGGGGGCTTGAAGTCCTCCAGTCGGGTGAAGTGCGCCAGGATGCTGCTCTGGTGACCGGTGATGAAGGGATCCGCTTCTGCGAAGAGCTCATAGTCGCTGTTATAAGCGGTAATAAGCAACTTCTCCTCGTGAAGCTCCTCTTCTGTCACGTTATGCGGCTTGTGTGCACATGAAGCCAGCGTTATCGTGATGAATAACAATGGAAAAAATCGATATAATTGCATGAAATGGATTGTTTGTTGAGATTATAAGTGGTTTCACATCTCCCTCTTCGTGGTGATGAAAAGGATTCGCAGCCGGCTGGATGACATCCTTATAACAAGGGTATACATCATGACTGACAAAATAAGATGACAATTAGGAATGTGCAGATCAACAAACGGGAGGGGCCCTGAGGCCCAGAGTACAGGTTACGTAAAGGTTACAGGAGGAGAAAATAAAGGGTTTTCGGAACAATGGCTGTTCGCCATCATCCCTTAACATGATCAATGAATTGATATCGTAACAGAAGAGTGAAATCAGGGTGGAGAGATCGATGAAGTCCGGATCCTCATTATTATCGGATGATGAACCATCTCCCGATGCTGAACGGATATAGAGTTCATTTAAAACACAGGTATCTCCCAGACCGTTATTTCCATGTGCATGCCCCTCATTATCGTGCTTAGATTGATGGTTGATCTGATTGTCGCTGATGCTGTTCTCTGCAGAGATATGGTAACAGATGGCATGAATATCTTCACCCTGGTGATGATGGGGTATAACGGTATGTGCCAACAGAGCTAAATTGGCAAGCATTAAAAAAAGGATACCGATTAATTGCTTCATACTGAACTGTTCATTCTAGCCACAAAACAAAGATAGAACTATTTATCAAATCAACAAGAGGCAATGCCGCTCAACTGAAAAAAATTGTATCTTTGTCAGATCAAATATAAATACGGAACAAATGAAAAAAGTTATCTACATGCTTACCACACTTTTCCTGCTGGGTGCCTGCAGCAACGGCAAACAGACAGAGAGTCAGTCGTCACCCGACGACGGCATCGACTCTACTTTCGAATACAAGGTTGATCAGTTTGCTGACATCGAGATCCTTCGTTATCCCGTACCGGGATTCAACAGCCTCTCACTGCAGCAAAAAGAACTGATCTACTATTTGTCACAGGCTGCCCTTGAAGGACGTGATATCCTCTGGGATCAGCACAACCGCTACAATCTCACCATCCGCCGTGTGTGCGAGGGTGTCTATGAGAACTATATGGGTGACAAATCGGCTGCGGAGTGGAAAAAATTTGAGACCTATCTGAAACAGATATGGATGGCCAATGGCATCCATCACCACTACTCGGAAGACAAGATCATGCCGCAATTCACACAGGATTACTTCGTCACCGTTGTGAAGAGTGTGGATCCCGGAAGGATGCCCTTCCGGGATGGGATGGCTGCCGATGAGACACTCAATGAGATTCTCCCGGTAATGTTCGACCCCACCGTGATGCCTGTAAGAATGAATCAGACACCGGGAGCGGATATCGTAGAGAGATCGGCGGTGAATTTCTATGAGGATGTGACACAGAAAGAGGTGGAGGATCACTATAACGGGATGAAAGCACCTGATGACGAAAGACCCGTCTCCTACGGACTCAACAGCAAGGTGATGAAAGTAGATGGACAGGTCACCGAGCAGGTATGGAAGCTGGGCGGGATGTACGACAAAGCGATAGAACGGATCGTGGGTTGGCTCGAAAAAGCTGCAGCTGTCGCTGAAAATGACCATCAGAAAGAGACGATACACACATTGATCACGTTTTACAATACGGGTGATCTGAAGAGCTTCGACGATTATTCCGTGAAATGGGTGACCGACACCACCTCTCGTGTCGACTTCATCAACGGCTTTATTGAAACATACACAGATCCACTCGGACTGAAAGGAAGCTGGGAATCGATGGTTAACTTCAAAAGTATCGAAGCTTCTAAACGCACCTCCATCATTAGTGAGAATGCACAGTGGTTTGAAGATAACTCACCCATCGACGATCGTTTCAAGAAAGAAGAGGTGAAAGGTGTATCAGCTAAAGTTATTACTGCCGCCATACTGGGTGGCGACTGCTATCCGGCCACGCCCATAGGCATCAACCTGCCCAATGCAGATTGGATCCGTCGCGATCACGGCTCCAAGTCGGTGACCATCGATAATATCACCTATGCCTACGAGAAAGCATCTGAAGGTAATGGTTTCAAGGAAGAGTTCATGTGGAGTGATACCGAAAGAGACCTGACAAGAAAATACGGTACACTCACCGACAACCTCCATACCGACCTGCATGAATGCCTGGGACATGGCTCGGGCAAGCTGCTCCCCGGCGTGAGCAGCGACGTGCTGCAGGCCTACGGCTCACCGCTGGAAGAGACACGTGCCGACCTGTTCGCACTCTATTACCTGGCCGACCCGAAACTGGTGGAGCTGGGACTGCTCCCCGATAGCGATGCATATAAAGCAGAATACAACTCCTACATCATGAACGGAGCCTTGACACAGCTCACCCGCGTACAGCCGGGCAAGCAAATTGAACAGGCTCACATGCGCAACCGTGCCCTGATCTCCCGATGGGTGATAGAAAAGGGAGCTGCAGACAGTGTGGTGGTGATGAAGGTACGCGATAACAAGACCTACGTGGTGGTCAACGATTACGATAAGCTGCGCAATCTTTTCGGGCAATTGCTTTCGGAGGTGCAGCGCATCAAATCGGAAGGTGACTTTGAAGCTGGCAAGAAGCTGGTGGAAACATACGGGGTGCAGGTTGACCCTCTGCTGCATGCCGAGGTCCTTACCCGCTATGAAGCACTCAATATCGCTCCCTATAAAGGATTTGTGAACCCTGTATATAAGCTTGTGACCGATGAGGGAGGGAAAGTGACAGATGTCACCATCTCCTACGACGAGAACTATGTGGATCAGCAACTGCGTTATTCGAGACAATACTCGGTGCTGCCACTGAAAAATTAATCAGAAATGAACAAATATTGAAAAATAAGCGTTTCGGTTCAACTGAAACGCTTATTTTTGTACCAGACAACTGATTTACTGATTTATCAATTTCATGATTTAACGATGAATAATCATCACATCAGCACATCAACACATCAACACATCAGCACATCATCACATCATCACATCATCACATCATCACATCATCACATCAACACATCATCACATCATCACATCATCACATCATCACATCATCACATCATCACATCAACACATGACTTACGGCGAAACACTCGATTACCTCTACCGTCAGATGCCTGAATACCAGCGTATCGGGCAGATGGCATACAAGGAAGGGCTCGGCAACAGCCTCGCGCTGGATAAGCTTTTCAACCATCCCCATACTCAGTACAAAACCATCCATGTGGGCGGCACCAACGGCAAGGGTTCCACCTCCCACCTGCTGGCGGCCATACTGCAGGAAGCGGGTTACAGTGTCGGCTTGTATACCTCACCTCATCTCATCGATTTCCGTGAACGGATACGGGTGAACGGTACAATGATCGACAAACAGTTTGTGATTGATTTCGTGGAGAAATACAGGGAGCAGTTTGAGCCGGTGATGCCCTCATTCTTCGAGCTGACCATGGAGATGGCGTTCCTCTGGTTTGCCGGACAAAAGGTGGATGTGGCCGTGATTGAAGTGGGCCTGGGGGGAAGGCTTGACAGTACCAACATCATCTCACCCGATCTCAGCATCATCACCAATATAGGTTTGGATCACATGAATCTGCTGGGGGATACAGTACAGAAGATAGCTACCGAGAAGGCGGGAATCATCAAACCATTGACCCCTGTGGTGATTGGAGAAATTGGAGATGTGGATACTGCACAGGTTTTTATTGATAAAGCAAATGCTGTGGATGCTCCGATTGTTTTTGCAGAGCGCTACGTCAATAATTTTGTAGCTGAAAAACAAGCGGATGGTTGGTTGTATCAAGCCGACAGGTACCCGGACCTGAAAGGTGAGCTACAGGGAACGGCTCAGGACAGGAATGCACGGACAGTCCTGACATCAGTGGAGGTGCTCCTTGAAACAGGTTATACGATTCAGGAAGAAGCCGTATACAAAGGATTTGCCCATGTTACCACGCTCACCGGTCTCATGGGCCGATGGCAGCAATTGCAATCATCACCGAAGATCATCTGTGATATTGCCCATAATGCCCATGGCTTACGATATGTGGCAGATCAGTTAACCTCGGAAGAATATAATAAACTCCATATTGTTTTCGGGATGGCCAATGACAAGGATCTGGGCTCTGTGCTGGAAATCATGCCCGCAGAGGCGCGCTACTACTTCACCAAAGCATCTGTGGAGCGGGCTTTGAATGAGAAAGCGCTACAGTTAGAAGCTGCATCATATGGTTTACAGGGAGACATCTTTCAGTCCGTCGCAGATGCAGTGAATGCCGCCAAAGAAAACGCCGGTGAACATGATCTCATCTTCATCGGCGGTAGTTCTTTCGTAGTGGCAGATGCACTGCCCCTGTTTATCTGATTACCAGATCATCACAATCCTGAAATTGTAGGTCAATTTGGCTGTCACGTCCTGAAATGAATCAGAAGGTTTAATCATAAACGTTACCCTACTCGTTTTAAAGTCGAAGTTATAATCTACATTTTCGGTAAATACATTTTCTCCATCGACCACATTAAGTGTGTGTGGCAGTTGATATTGAACCTCTTTACCATTTTCATTGACAAATAAATATCCTATTACTGCACCACTTTCATAAATAAACTCATCGATGAAATCAAGCTGTTCCACTGCTTCCCACCTGCTTTCCAAAGGGTTCCAACTCCATTCTGAAGCATTCACAGTAAAGTTCTCAACATTCCATGCCGTCTCTATGATTTCATCATTCTTGTCGCTGCATGAGGTG
This sequence comes from Proteiniphilum sp., assembly GCA_015478855.1. Lineage (GTDB taxonomy): Bacteria > Bacteroidota > Bacteroidia > Bacteroidales > Dysgonomonadaceae > Proteiniphilum. The sequence goes on along the minus strand of JADMKJ010000026.1, from coordinate 16,728 downwards.
GCAAAGAAAACAAGTCCAATAAATAACACTCCCGAAAACAACGAACTAAATAATCTCTTTTTCATATATCTATTTTTAATTATTGTTTATTCCAATATGATGACTTAAAACTTACTATCTTTTACATAAAACAATACAGCGTAGGAAAAGTTTCGACCGGTATATAAAAAAGTCCACCGGAGACGAACATGTAAGTCAGTACGTAACAACCATCTTCATAAAATGAGGGGGATGGTAAATCTACCATATTAAAACAATCCGGAAGTTATAGGTTCGCGGTGCGTCAGGATCTTGTGCCAGTTGAGAGTCTTTAATAAAAAAAGCGACGGTGCTTGGATTACCCAACTGAAAATCCACACTGATGGTCTCTGTGAAATAAACAGGATCACCATTTGTATCATCTCCTGCATACCAGGTATCTACATATGGTAGCAGTTTCTGAACCTCATCCACTCCTTGTTCACCTATAAATACATACCCAAGCTGAGCACCCTGTTCATAAATAAATTCGGTTAATTCGGGTAAATCGTAAACAGCTTCCCATTGAGCCGCTTCATTATTCCATTCCCAATCATTCTGATTGACAGTAATATTCACAATATCCCATTGTGTAAACTCAAGATTTTCATTATTTTCTCTCAGTGCCTCTTCAATCATACGTCTCACCTCAAACTCATCAAGATAATCATCGGAAGTGGAGCAGGCGAATCCGCTAAACAGTATTGCAATAAAAACAGCGGAGCTAAACAATGGTCGGATTATAGTTTTATTCATATTCATTCCTATTAAGTTGTTTACGTGCTTTGATCTTCTAGTTAATGATTGTGTTTCATGTATGACAAGGAAAACAATGTTACGTTTAATTAATAACAATGAAAAGTGAGAAATGTTTTGTTTAATTTCATGAAAAAGTCCGCCAGAGACGGACTTATACATTTTGTGAAGTGAAGGGCGTTGGAGAAATTATTTTTTACCTCCCAAAAAGCCACCAAGAAGATCATTCAGGGGATTGCCGTCGCCATCTTTGTCAAGAAGACCACCCACTATATCCATGATGCCGCCACCTGATCTGCCTTGTTGCTGTTGACCACCGCCTAACAGTCCGCCCAGCAGATCACCGAGACCACCGGCACCGGTATTGGTCTGTCGTTTTTCCTTTCCCAGGTAAGCCATCACGATCGGAGCAAGGATAGCCAGCAGCGGACCAATCTTGTTCATGCTGATACCTGACTTCTGTGCGATACCCTGCTCAATGGCGGCACGTTTATTTCCAAAAACATGCCCCAGGATACCCTCTCCGTCTGATTGCAACTCCTGGGGATGTCCCTGCAACATACCCGGGATGTTATCCAGTAACGAGCCATCATGCTTTGATTCAAGTGCGCTGTTCAGGCTGGCAGCACCATCCTGTGACTGTGCGTTCCTGGTCATACCTGCCAGTATAGCCGGTATAGCCATGCTTACAGCACCTGAGGCCTGATTTTCATTTACGCCGAGCTGACCGGCAACACTACGAACAATCGATTGTCCGACTGAGCTGTTTAATAATTCTGATAAATCCATAACGCTGTGAGATTAAATATTTTTCCAAATATATTCATTTAAACAATTTGTAAACAGATTGGTTTTAGAAATATGAAATATGAGTAATTAAACCCCGTTAAGGAATTCACCCAATTCAAAATTACTTGTCAACAATAACTTGACACTGCGAAAAAAGAGTTATTTTTGTCTAACAACTATTAGGAAAAATTGAAAAATGAAACAATATCACGATTTATTGCAACGTGTGCTCGATGAGGGCGTGAGAAAAGAAGATCGTACCGGAACGGGAACAATCAGCGTTTTCGGTCACCAGAGCCGATTCAGAATGAGTGACGGGTTCCCTGTGCTCACCACAAAAAAACTCCACCTGAAATCAATCATCCACGAGCTGCTCTGGTTTCTGAACGGTGACACCAATATCAGATATCTGAATGACAATAACGTTCGCATATGGAATGAGTGGGCAGATGAAGATGGTGATCTGGGGCATATCTACGGCTATCAATGGCGTTCGTGGCCTGATTACAACGGGGGGCACATTGATCAGATCACTGAGGTGATCAATACTCTCAGGAATAACCCCGATTCACGCCGTATCATTGTCAGCTCATGGAACGTGGCCGATATACCCAATATGAAGCTCCCACCCTGCCATGCCTTTTTTCAGTTCTATGTTGCAGACGGCAGGCTGAGCCTGCAACTCTATCAACGTAGTGCAGATATCTTCCTGGGTGTACCGTTTAATATTGCCTCCTACGCGTTATTGTTGAAAATGATGGCCCAGGTGACAGGACTGCAGGAAGGAGATTTCATTCATACCTTCGGCGATGCACATATTTACCTCAACCATATGGAACAGGTGAGACTGCAACTTTCACGCGAGCCGCGACCACTGCCCCGGATGAAGATAAACCCCGATGTGAAGGATATCTTCGGTTTCCATTTTGATGATTTTGAATTTTCCGGGTATGATCCCCATCCACATATTAAAGGTGCAGTAGCAGTATGAAGAAGAACAGTAATCCTTCCATCGCCATCATCGTCGCCCTCGATCAGCAGAATGCGATCGGCCGCAAGGGTGATCTGCTCTGCCATCTCCCCGGCGATATGAAACATTTCAGGCAGGTTACCTCGGGACATACCATCATCATGGGGCGCAAAACGTTTGAATCGTTGCCAAAGGGAGCATTGCCAAACCGCACCAATATTGTGATCACCTCAGATGTAGCGGAAAATTATCCGGGTTGTATCGTCGTCCGCTCTGTGAAGGAGGCGCTCACCCATTGTGACGATGAAGAAAAAGCATTTATCATCGGAGGAGGAAAGTTGTATCGCTCCACGCTTCATCTGGCTGACCAACTCTACCTGACACGTATTCATCATACGTTTGAAGATACCGATACCTCCTTTCCCGATATTGATTTCAGTGAGTGGAAATTAACCGAGGAAGAAGCACATAAAGCGGATGAGATGCATCTGTATGATTATACGTTTCTTACCTATATGAAGATATAATACTGGATAATGAGTAAAGAGGCATGGCTAAAATTTCTGGAGGGTGACGAAAACTCTTTTTCGGAAGTTTATCACGCCTATTTTAATGAACTTTTTGCTTATGCACTGAAAATTGGTTTTGATGAAGAGACATGCAAAGATGCCATTCAGGATGTTTTCTTCAAGATTTATGTCTCGAAGAGTCAGTTGTACCATATTCAAAATATCGAATTTTACCTGCTTCATTGCCTGAAAAACAGACTTTTCGATATATACAAGAGTGAGAATAAAATAACAGAAATCAACTTCCATGATATTATCACAGAAAATGAAAGCAGTATTATTGAGCGAATGATTAAGGAAGAGAGAGAGATACAGATAAAAAAACAATTAATTCATCTACTGAAATCATTGCCACCCAAACAGAGAAAAATTATTCAATACCACTATCAGCTTAACCTTAGTAGCAAAGAAATAGGCGAACTTCTAGACCTCTCTCCCGCAGCTGTGAAAAAATCGATCTATAGAGCACTTAAAAAAATGAAGGAAAAATCATCACTCTTCTCAAGACAGGATAGCTCAATATAAAAGTCGACACGGTTAAAATTTGTTAAATTAGTCCTCTTTTTATTTAATATTGGGTCTTTGTCAAAAAAGCGTGAATGAAACAGATTATCAATCATAAGGATTTTTTGTGTGACGACTTATTCATTTACTGGAGAACTCACCCATCGGAGAAATTGGACCTTTACTGGGAAGCGTATCTCCGTGCGAATGAAGAACAAAGAGATGAGTTCTATAGGGCTGTTGCAGAGTTTGATAACCTTAAAGTGGTCAATGATGCTTACCTGCTCAACGAGGTAGCCTTAAAGAAACTAATTGATCATCGCATTCAAGTGAGCAAGCGGAATAAATTGCGCACATTCTACACCTCCCTGTCGGCTGCGGTGTTGTTACTGGCAGTGATCACTACGCTTTTCTTCATCGGCAGAAAAACTGAAAACCCGGAGCTATCGTTTGCATCCATCGGTCAGGTGATGAACGATTCTACGGTACAGCTTCTGGCTGGTGGCAATGTCACCGACATCAACAACAACGCAACGCTCGATTTGTCTGAGAAGAAAAACAGTGCGGTGATTCAGGACTCACTTTCACAGAAAGAGGTTACGCTTGACCGAAATCAAACCAACAGACTTATCGTTCCCTTCGGTAAAAGAAGCTCCATCGTATTAGCCGATGGATCTAAAGTGTATCTCAACTCCGGCACAGAGATGGATTTTCCATCAACCTTCTCCAACCATTCCAGAGAGATATGGGTGGAAGGAGAGATTTTTATTGATGTGGCACATCAGCGTGGTACTCCCTTCGTGATTCATACACCCAATTCTGAGATCATCGTTTACGGTACCTCTTTCAATGTCACCTCCTATTCTGATGAGAGCAGGGAGTCGGTCGTGCTGGTTAATGGCTCGGTAGAGGTAAAGAGCATGAACAGCTCTATCCGGCTTAAGCCCAACGAGATGGCAGTGATTGAAAATGGTGCCCTGATGCGCAAGGAGGTGGATGTATCAGCATATATAAGCTGGAAAAAAGGATATCTTCAATTAAGCAAGACACCTCTGAACGAAGTACTCCAACAGATAGGTCGTTACTACAATGTGGAGTTCCGCTATCCTCACAACCTGAGCCTGGGGGAGAGAACCTGTTCAGGAAAACTGTATCTTTCCGACAACCTTGAGGATGTGCTGAAAGCTTTTTCTAAACTGACCTTCCTTACTTATGAGATAAACAAGGAGACGATCAATATCAAACAATAATTACTCATTTATTATTTCAAACCTAAACAAATTGCCTATGAAGTGAAAAAACTGCGGATAAAAAAAGCCGAATAATGCCGCAAACATTACCCGGCTAAGATGAATCATAATTTACATTGGTAACAAATTAAAATTCAAACACAAAGGTATGCAAGAAAAGTATAACTATAAAACACTAATCCCGAAAAAAAACAATAAGTTTTTAAAAATCATGAAAATTCATTTTTTAATTACTTTGCTATGTGTTTTTTCAGTGACAGCAGAAAATTCCTATTCACAGTCGAAGACTGTAACGGTTGAATTGAACAACATCACTTTAAAAGAGGCACTTGATCAGATAGAAAAAAACAGTGACTACCTTTTTCTCATCATGGATGAGGCAGAAGGAGATTTGTTTGAAAGGGTGAATCTCTCCTACCGCAACAAGTCTATCACAGAGGTGCTCGACAGGCTGTTGAAAAAAACAGAATTGACTTATGCCATTGTCAACAGACAGATTACTATCGCCAGGAAAGAGAGGTCACTCAAAAGCAGTAATCCTGAAAGTGCAACGCCTGAAAAAATTGTGCAACAGACACAAAAAACAATTACCGGAACGATAGTCGATGCCAATGGTCAGTCCATTATAGGCGCCAATATCATTGAACAGGGGACACCTTCCAATGGCACCATCACCGATTTCAATGGGAGGTTTACACTGAATGTGGCCACCGATGCCACAATCCAGATCTCCTACATCGGCTATCTGAGCCAAACAATCAACACCACAGGAAGAACCAGTTTCGATATCACCCTTGCCGAAGACACCCAGGCCCTGCAGGAGGTGGTTGTGGTGGGTTACGGCACTCAACGCAAAGAGAACCTTACCGGTGCCGTCTCTACGGTGAACGTGGAAGAGACGTTGGGTAGCAGGCCTATCTCAGACGTGGGCAGAGGATTGCAGGGTACCATCCCGGGCCTCTCTATCGTCGTCCCCAGCGGTGAAGTGGGATCAGACCCCCTGATGAAGATCAGAGGGCAGATAGGTTCAATCGCCGGCTCCAGCAGTCCCCTGATTCTGGTCGACAACGTGGAGATACCGAGCATACAGATGATCAACCCCAACGATATTGAGTCGATCTCAGTGCTGAAGGACGCTGCCGCAAGCTCCATATATGGTTCAAAAGCCGCATTTGGTGTGATCCTTATCACTACTAAAAAAGGAGCCTCAACAGAGAAGACAGAGATCACCTACTCTACCAATCTCTCCTGGCAGAAACCTTTTAAGGAGATTGAGATTGCCGGCGTTGACGGTCTCGAATATACGCTGGAAGCCCACAAGAATATGAAAGCCAGCGGTCCCGCCGGCGGATTCTGGCGCATCAGTGATGAAAGTTTCGAAAAGATCAAAGAGTGGCAGGATAAATATGGCAGCAGCGTCAACTATGATGACCCTGTTGTTTACGGAAGAGACTGGATCTATGACGGAACAGATAAGTATGGTTATCGTGTGTACGATCCTGTTGAAGCGATGATCAAGAACTCAGCTTTTTCTCAGAACCACAATATATCACTGAACGGAAAACGAAATGAGACCAGCTACAGCCTTAGTTTTGGCTACCTGGGCCAGGAGGGGATGATGAAACCTGCCAAGGATGATAACTTCGATCGGTTCACAGGAAACCTGAATTTATCCACCAAGATAACCGGGTTTTTAACTGTAAGGGGCGGTGCTATGTTCTCAGATGCAACGAAAAAATTCCCCAACTCATCAACCGGGTTTACCGCCGACCCATGGTTGTACCTCTACCGATGGAGCCGCTTGTTTCCCACCGGTGTACTCGAAAATGGTGAAGAGATCAGAGACCCCTTTTTTGATACAAAGAATGCGCATACAGCTGTCGACAGGAAGAAATATACCAATCTGAACCTGGGTACAACCCTCGACCTGACGGACAACTGGGATGTAAACCTCGATTATGCATACAGTACACAGTTTAACCAGGAGACCTCATCCAGGCCTACTTTCTCGGGAAGAGAACCCTGGTATACGCCTGTACTAGTGAGCGATGAAAACGGTGATCAGGTTTATGTGGATGAAAATGGGAATCCTACCGATACCGATGGAATGCCGGCATACAGGTTCCCCTTTGTGAACTACGTGACACAGGATAAAACCTATTTCTACAAATATTCATTTACCTCCGACAAGCATACAGTGAATGCCATCACCAACTATTATCTGAACCTGGCGGACAGGCATCAGTTCAAATTTATGCTCGGAACAAATATCGTGAGCTATAAATGGGATAGTCACTGGTCCAACAAGACAGACCTGATTGACAATAACAACCCTCAGTTCAATTTTGCTGTCGGCACAGAAACAGTAGGCGGTGGTGCCAACTGGGATTCCCAGCTCGGATACTTTGGCCGTATAAACTACTCTTTCATGGATAAATATCTGTTGGAGGCAAACCTGCGGTATGATGCCACCTCGAAGTTCCCGTCACACCTGCGTTGGAGATGGTATCCCTCTTTCTCCGGAGGGTGGGTGATAACGAATGAATCGTTTATGCAGGAACTGGATCCGGTGCTCAGTTTTGCCAAGATACGCGGATCATGGGGGTTGATCGGTGACCAATCGGTACCCAACTCTTTATATCTTGCTACAATGGCCATCAACAAGAACGCCTGGCTATCGGGCAACGGTGAACAGTTTTTCCAGTTAGGTACACCCAATCCTATCTCTGCAGGAATAAGCTGGCAGGATATTGAATCGTTGAATGTCGGTCTTGACCTGCGCTTCTTCAATAACAAGATGGGTCTTGTCGTCGAATGGTACAGAAGAGATACCAAAAACATGATCATCCCGGGAGAATCACTACCTGCTACCTATGGCGCATCAGCTCCCCAGGGAAATTACGGCAACCTCCAGACGAAAGGATGGGAAATATCAGCCGATTTCAATCATCGCTTCGAAAATGGTATCGGCATTACCATGATTGCCAATATCGCCGATGCTGTCACACACATCACAAAAGGAGCCGACTGGAATACACCTTATGAAAACCGGCTGTTAAGCAATACCTATGCAACAGGGAAGAGGTATGGCGATATCTACGGATATGTAACTGACCGGTTGTATCAGAAGGAGGACTTTGTCTATGACAATGATGGGAAAATACAACAGACAACCATTATCTGGGAGGGTACCGGCAAAGTGACAAATATGCTGGCGGGCAACAATCCCGTCTATCAGACCTATTTCGAAGATGGCAACCAGGTACTGTTAGTCAGTCCCGGTGATGTCAAGTTCGTGGATGTCAATGGCGACGGCTACATCACTCCGGGCAAGAACACCTTTGGTGATCCCGGGGACCAGGTAGTGATCGGTAACTCCACACCCAGGTATGAGTTCGGATTACGTATGGGCGCTGATTTCAAAGGCTTTGATGCCTCTCTCTTCTTCCAGGGTGTGGGCAAGAGAAATATCTGGGGAGCCGGTCAGCTGGCTATACCGGGATTTCACGTGAAAGACGGGGCAATGCCACAGGCTATTGCTGCAGATTTCTGGAAAGAGGACCGCACAAATGCTTTCTATCCCCGGGCATGGAACCTTAGCGGATCCAACGAAGGATTTGTGATGAGGAGACAGACGCGCTACATGCTCAATATGGCATACCTGAAACTGAAAAATATCACATTAGGCTATACATTGCCAGATAACCTACTGAAGAACATGTACCTCTCCAATGCACGCATTTATCTCTCACTGGAAAATTTCGTGACATTCGACAACCTGAGAGGGCTGCCAATCGATCCCGAAGCGATCTCAGGCTACTCCATGCTACAATCGGGAGGGAACTACAACTTAGGCCGTACAGGTACATCCAACCCGACCTTTAAATCGGCATCCATAGGTGTTCAATTAAGTTTATAATAAAGATGAATATAATGAAATACAATCAATATACACTTCTGCTCATTGGCCTGTTCCTGCTCATTACAGGATGTGATGATTTTCTCGACAGGCCACCTTTAACTGTCGCCAATGATGAGACAGTATGGACCAGTGAGGACAAGGTACGTCTCTACGCGAATAAATATTATACCGATTTCTTCGTGGGATATAATTCAGGATGGAATTATACCGGTACTCCACTGATGGGATTCACCTTCAGTGACGATATTGTACATAACGGCTCCCAGGGCAATTTCACCAGATCTGTCCCAAATAGTCAGGTATGGAGTATGAGTCTGATTCGCTCTATCAACATCATGATTGATCGTGTTGAAAACAGAATGCAGGATATCCTGAGTACAGAGGCATATAATCACTGGATGGGTGTGGGACGCTTCTTCAGGGCGCTGGAATATGCAGATATTGTTACTGCATATGGTGATGTCCCCTATTACGATTACGTGGTGAGCGATACCAACCTCGATGATCTCTACAAACCAAGGACCCCGCGCAATGAAGTGATGGATCATGTATACGATGACCTTGTCTTTGCTCTCGGAAATGTCCGTTCCAACGATGGAGACCAACAGGTCAACAAATATATAGTGGCCGGATTTATATCAAGGGTAGCACTCCATGAGGGCAGCTGGCAGAAAAATTATTACAATGATAACGAAAGGGCGCAGAAATTCTTTAATCTTGCTATTGATGCTTCCGACTTTATTATTGAGAGCGGACGCTATGACATTGTAACTGAGTTCAGGGACCTGTTTACCTCTGAGAACCTGGGTGGAAACAAAGATTGTATCCTTTACAGACATTATGACGAAGCTGTGGGTATCACACACAGTATCGCATCCAACAACAACTTGTCGGAATCGGTGAATTTCGGCGCTACCACCGACCTGATTAAATCATTCATATGCAATGATGGTAACGTTTGGCAAAACTCCGGACTGGCAGGTGTCAGCAACTTCGAGCTGGCAAACATGATCAAAACAAGAGATCCCCGTCTGGAGGCGACCTTCTACGATAAGCCAACACCCAGGAACAAAGGCTCATTCTGGTATATCAATAAGTTCCTGCCGCGCAGCGTAGCAAAAACGGTTGAGGCCGGTAACGCACCTCCGGTAGAATTTACAAGCACTAACAACAGAACCGATTTCCCGGTGTTGAGGTATGCGGAGGTGCTCCTCAACTGGATCGAGGCGAAAGCTGAGCTGTCCACACTCGGAGGTGCAGCAGTGACACAACCCGATATTGATATCTCCATCAATAAGATAAGAAACAGGCCTCTTGCTGCTGAGGCAGTGGCTATGGGTGTGCAGAAAACTGCACCGATGCAACTCTCGGTCTTGCCCGATGATCCGGAAAGAGATGCTGATGTCTCACCGCTGTTATGGGAGATAAGAAGAGAGAGACGCATGGAATTCGTTTTTGAGCGCTCCCGTTATGCCGACCTGGAGAGATGGTCCAAGCTTGAATATATGGATACAGATGCGAACATTGATTTGCTGTCCGGTGGTTGGGTCAATTTCCCGAAGGAATTGAAAGGTGAGTTGAAAACCGCTAATGCAGGCCTGTTCTCTGTCATCAAACTGAATGGTGATGAAATCACCTATAACGGAGGGAATGACGCTCAGATGACCGGTTTCTATAAAAGCAGCAGTACTTCAGGTCGCCAGCCTTTCATCAATCAGGTGAATGTGAATCCTTACCTGGCACCGGTGGGTAAAACACAAATGGATGATTACGCCAGCAAAGGATATCTCCTGAAACAGACTGAAGGATGGCCGCAAAATTAATTCAATGCAAAAATTAAAAATATGATGAAATCAATATATAAGATATCAACACAGGGGCTGATACTGGCTTCACTGCTCATCTGTCTCTTTACATCGTGCGCAGATGATTACCCAGTCAATGTGGAATCGCCAAATGAAGTGGTATTACAATCCATCAGAATAATGAATGCAGGTGTCGATGGAAATATTGTCGTGGAAGGCATTGTCGACGAAATCAATAAAACAGTATGGTTCCCCCGTCTGGACCCCGCCACCGACCTCACTGCTATTCGCTTCGAGGCGGTTATGTCGGATGGTGCAAGGCTGGACGAAGATGCCTACAGCTTCGAGTTTGAAGAGGGCAAGGATGCGGAAACCATCGTGATAAAAGTCGTTAACGATCCTCGTTTCAGGGAATATTTCGTCACGCTGCGACTCAATGTGCCTGTCTTTGGTGCCGATTTCGGCAAGCCGCAGATATTTGACTACTCAGGTAATGACCTGGGCAATGATGCCTACCTGACATTTGTCTCCAACTTAACCAGGGGAAGCAGTTTCGATGGTGAGCATGTACTGATTGTCACCCGTGCGGATGGTGGTTCACACAGACTCAGCGTGGAGGATCTTAAACAAAATCTGATCAATCCCATAACGCTCAATACATCCGTTGTGTCGGGAGGTACCTTCCCGGTGAACGTAGGCAGCCAGTTCAACGGTCACAGCTATGTGGCTAACCTCTCCGGCCTCTACGGCATGAAAATCTACCACTGGACCGATCCCGATGCAGCCGCTGAGGTCATCTTCAATGCCGATCCGGCATCTATTGAAGGAGCCGGTGCACGTCATGGTGACAATATGTCGGCCACCCTTGATGAGAACGGTAACGGCTATTTCTTCTTCGGAGATAATGCTGTGACAAGCATCATGCGGCTGACGGTATCCGATTATACCAACATCACGGAGGTGAAGATACTTCCCACACATCCCGGTGTCTCCTTCTGCATGAGCATGAACCGCGTGGAAGAGAGTGACAACTATCTTCTCACCGGTTATGATGCCCCGATAAACATAGTGAACAGCGAAGCGGCTCTCATCTATGCAATGGACAGGGAATCTGTTCCTATCCAGGGATCTGATGCGCGCATCTTCACCTTTAACGAAGAGCGGTATCTGATCTTAACCACTGCACCCAGATACTCCGGAAATGCTGTTTTATATGTTTATGACATCACCAAAGGCAGCAATACGGTGGATGCATTGAAACTCTTTGAGGAGGGTGATAAGAAACCAATCTTCCAGTATTCTATCGGTGGAGGCGTGAATCCGGCTCCGGGCACCAATACCGGCTACCACATTGTGAAAGATGATGAGGGTAACGACTCCTCACTGTTGATCTATGCAGCATCAAACAATGCAGGTTTTGCTTTGATAGAATTTCCGGCTAAGGAGTTGGATGATTAGACCATTTATCTGAGATATAAAGAACCGGACAGGACTTACTGAGTGAAATGATAGCATAACTGTCCGGTTCTTTTCTATGATATATACCTAACTGAACTTTCACATCTTTTGCAGGGACAGCCAATTCTTCCGACTGACGATGGTCGTCACTCTGCGAGGAACCATGAGATATGCCAAAGTTCAACCATTGATGAAAAAAATATTGAACGGTAATGAAAAAGAGACTGATATACTATATAATACTTTTTGCCCTTATTCTTAATGGATGTAGCAAAGAGACGGATGATATTGATGTTGATGACCCGCCCACCACCGTCACACTCACCTACCCCAAAAAAGAGATGCGTGCTGTGTGGATGGTCACAGCCTGGGAGCTCGACTGGCCACGGGGTGATCATAACATGGCATCACAAAAACAGCAATACATCACCTATCTTGAGAAATTTAAACAGCTGCACATCAATACGCTCTTTTTTCAGGTGAAGGGCATGGGTGACGCTTTTTACGATTCTCCCTACGAGCCGTGGAGTGAAAGTATCACCGGCGTAAGGGGACAGGATCCCGGTTACGATATCCTGACCTTTATGATCGATGAAGCACATAAGAGAGACATTGAGTTTCATGCCTGGATGAACCCTTATCGGATTGATACCAGAGCCAGCAGCAGCCAGCCTTTTGCTCCGTTACATCCATCTGTCAAACCGGAATGGGTGATGCATCACGAGAAGATACAAATATACAACCCTGCCCTGCCTGAGGTGAGACAACGTCTTACCGATATTGTGAAAGATATGATCACGAAATATGATGTCGATGGCATCCATTTCGATGACTACTTCTATCCCGATCCCTCTTCTGCCGGGCAGATGGTCTCCGACAAGACGGACTATGAAGCACTCGGAGCTGACTATAATACAATAGAAGCATTCCGCAGAGCCAATGTGGATAAAGCTATCAAAGGGGTATACGATCTGATTGTCAACACAAAACCCGATGTGGTGTTTTCTGTCTCTCCCGCTGCCAGTTACACCTATAACCTCAACACGCTCTACGCCGATGTAAAAAAATGGTGTCAGGAGGGATGGATAGATCTGCTGATTCCTCAGCTCTATCAGGAGATAGGTAATCCCGTCAACGATTTTCAGTCCAACCTGGGTTGGTGGTCACAGTACAATTATCAGGCTGCACTGATGATAGGCCATGCAATCTACAAGTTCGGTGATCCGTTGCAACATAAAGCCTTTCAGTCGACAACAGAGCTGACACGCCAGTACGAACTGACAAGGAGAAATAAGAAGGTGTCCGGCAATTCACTCTACAGTGCCAGATATCTCCTTGAGAATAAAATAGGGATAACCGATAAGATTGCAACGCTGTATAGTGACCCATCATTTATCCCGTTTATGGGAAGGAGTGTTGCCCCTGATCCCCGGAAACCTGAAAATATAAGGATCGGAAACGGACAGTTGCAATGGGATATATCGGGAGAAGTAAGATCGGTAATTTACTACTTCGCGGACCTGGAAAAAGAGGGTGTGATCCATGCAGTTACAAAGGAGAAAAGTATCACTGTCCCATCCCCGGGTTTTTACTGTGTGTCGGCCATCAACAGTGACAACAAAGAGAGTGAGGCTTCTGAAACAGTCGAAAAAAAATAGCAGAAAAGTCTGTATGATTTGATTGACAGGATTATGACAATTGACATAGTTTTGTTACTTTTACAGTATCACCAGACAATGCCGGATGTGAGTTACAAAAAAGTAAAATATCCAGATTTCTTTCAACAGCAGATTATCATTTTAAACAAGATGAAGATATTTGTTATTCTATTCATTCTCTTCACTCCACATCTAACCTTTTCGCAGAGCAATGATACTGATTCAACACGATTAAAGCTCAGCAGTTCACTAACCCATATCTACCGAGGGACAATGTTGCGACCCGGAAGAGTGACGGTGGACAGCATCGCGCTGAATGACCGGAAAAAAAGTATCGAATTGCATACCAACCTCACACTCTCCTATCTCCCCATGCGGGAGAAACTCGTTCATCTTATCCACGACAGCATCCGTTATTATCTCCCTCTGCAACAGAAGAGATACCGTATCAGCGTCTTCTCCGACCAACAGGAGATCAGTCACCTTATACCCAACCATTTCCGTAGTAAGCAGAGAGATAGGAACCGGCTGATCAGCCACAAGGTGAAAATACCACTTGTGACCAATATCTCCGCTCCTGCAGGTTCATTCGGCAAGGGATTGCAAAACAATCATATCGCTCTGTGGCAGAGTCATGGCTGGTATTACGAGCAGAAGCTGGGGCGGTGGGAATGGCAGCGGGCACGTATCTTCCAAACGGTGGAGGACCTCTACACCCAGAGCTATGTGCTGCCTTTCCTGGTGCCGATGCTGGAGAACGCCGGTGCGAACGTGCTGCTACCCCGTGAAAGGGATTACAACACCACCGAGCTGATCATCGACAATGAGGGCAGCAGCGACGGCTCGGAATATTCCGAGACAAACGGCAGGGAGAGATGGCATGAGAGTGACTCTGCAGGGTTCGCCAACACCAAAGAGGCCTATCTGGATGGTGAGAATCCATTCCGGATGGGCAGGGCACGACAAACAAAGACCGTTTCAAAGGGCGCAGCATCTGTGGCCACCTGGAGAGCCGATATACCGGAGAAAGGAGATTATGGTGTGTATGTATCCTATCAGACGGTGAAGCACAGCAGCGATGATGCGCTCTACAGCGTCTATCATGCGGGAGGGAGAACAGATTTTCATCTCAACCAGCAGATGGGGGGCGGCACATGGATCTTTCTCGGTTATTTCAGTTTCGAAAAAGGGAATGATCACAAAATCACGCTTTCCAATAAGAGCCGCCGTGCCGGAAGAATTGTCATTGCCGATGCGGTTAAAATAGGTGGTGGCATGGGAAATATTGCCCGTATGCCCCACCCCGCCGGGTTTGAAAGTGAAAACACAAAGAGTTCGGACAGCCTTATCCGGAGAGAGACACACATTTCAAAGATCAGCTATACACCTGAAATCAGCGGTTACCCCCGTTACACCGAGGGTGCCCGTTACTGGATGCAGTGGGCAGGGGTGCCGGACAGCATCTACAACCGCACGGAGGGGAAGAACGATTATACGGACGATTACGCCAGCCGCGGTGTATGGGTCAACTGGCTGGCAGGTGGCTCACCGGTGCTTCCCAAGGCTGAAGGGCTCAACATCCCTCTGGATCTGGCCTTTGCTTTCCATACCGATGCGGGTACCTTCCGGGGCGACAGCATCGTCGGCACACTGGGTATCTACATGACACACCACAACAACGAACAGTTCGAAAACGGACGTTCACGGTGGGCGTCACGCGATCTGTCGGAGCTGATCATGGAGGAGATCGTGAACGATATCCGTCGTGCGTTCGAACCGGACTGGACACGACGCCATCTCTGGAACCGCTCCTATGCTGAGGCACGCATACCCAACGTGCCCACCATGCTGCTGGAGCTGCTCTCCCACCAGAACTTCGCCGATATGCGCTATGGGCTCGACCCCTCATTCCGTTTCACCGTGAGCCGTTCCATCTACAAGGGGATGCTCAGGTTCCTTGCCACGCAATACAACCGTCCCTATGTGGTGCAGCCCCTGCCGGTGAAGAATTTCTCCCTGCTCTTCAGTGATGAGACAGAGGTGGAGCTGAGATGGCAACCCACAACCGACGCATCAGAACCAACAGCCATGCCGGCACAGTACATCGTCTACAGCCGTATCAACGGTGGCGGATTCGATAACGGCGTGCTGGTGAACAGCAACAACTACAGGAGAAAGATAGAGAAGGATGCTGTTTACAGCTTCAGGGTGGTAGCCCTGAATGAGGGAGGTAAAAGCTTCCCGTCGGAGACACTCTCGGCCTGCCGGAGATCAGACCAGAAGGGAGAGGTGCTTATCGTCAACGGCTTTACCCGTGTCTCGGCACCCCACAGCTTCACTGCTTCCGGTGACAGCATCGCCGGCTTCGCGGGAAGCGTGGACAATGGCGTGCCCTATATCGCCGATCATCACTTTATCGGACAACAACATGAGTTCCGGCGGGTCATCCCCTGGATGGACGATGATGCGTCGGGCTTTGGCGACAGCAACGCCAACTATGAAACAACCCGGATCGCGGGCAACAGCTTCGATTACCCTTCTCTTCACGGAGAGGCATTCGCTGCAGCGGGATATTCATTCGTTTCATGTGCTGCATCGACCGTGGAAGAGGGGACGGTGCGCATGACCGATTTCGAAACGGTCGACTGGATCCTGGGGAAACAGCGGGAGTGGCGCATGGCCCGCGGTGCGAAACCTCCCCGGTTCAAAACCTTTTCGAAGAGACAACAGGAGGCTGTCACCACGTTCTGCAACAACGGCGGCAACATCATCGTCAGCGGCGCGTTTGTCGGTACCGACCTGTGGGAAAACCCCTACGCTACCGCGGATGACCGCGAGTGGGCGCAGCACACCCTCAAATACAAATGGCGCAACAACAACGGTGCGGTGACAGGACGCATTAAAGCTGTCGCCTCTCCATTCAGCGCCATTAACGGTGATTACAACTATTACCACGAGCTCAACAGCGAGAGCTACGTGGTGGAAAATCCTGATGCCATTGAGCCGGCAGATGAAAACGCATTCACCGT
>JADMKJ010000025.1 GCA_015478855.1 Proteiniphilum sp. | reverse complement strand
TTGCCATCCACCTCTTCCATGGTCATGATATAGGTTCTGTCAATATCCGTGGCGAAGTGACTGACTGTTTTCTCCCTGATTACATATTGCGCAATCAGGATCAGACAAGCAAGGCTGATTGCCAGTCCTATTATATTGACAACCGTAAACAACCGGTACCTGGACAGTACGTGAAATGATGTGACGAATAATTTCATTGCTGTATCTGACTAACCAAAGTTTGTTTATTATTCCGTTTTCAGGCTTTGCACCGGATTTGCCTTTGATGTGCGCCATAGGTGCCAGCCTACTGTCAGAAAAGTGATGCAGGCAACCAACAAGAGTGCGAGCATCATTGTGCCCACAGACACGTTCACCCTGTAAACAAACTGTTGCAGCCATTTCTCCATAAACCACCATGTCAAGGGTACAGCAATCAGAAAGGCTGCCGTCATCCAGATAAACATCGGTTTCAACAGCAACCACAATATTTGTGTTCTCTGTGCGCCGTTGATCTTCCGGATGCCGATCTCTTTGGTACGCTGCCTTACCGCATAAAATGTGATGCCGAACAGACCGAAACAGGTGAGCAGGATGCTGATGAGCGAGTACATCTGTAGCAGGTCTCTCATTTCGAAGATTTTACTGTTTCGTTTTCTGAATTGATGCTCCACATCATTGTAGCTGAAGTGCTCATTGGGATAGCTCTGTTGCCACACACGCTTAATGGCAGCGATGGCATCACGCTTCTCCTTCCCATCAAGGCGTATCTGCATTGATGTCATCTTTTCAGCACCGGCAGATATCCGCTCTATCAACACCGCCATCACCTGCTCCTCGAGCGATGCGAAATAAAAATCCTCTACAACGCCGGCGATCACCGACACCGAATCGCCGGAGACCAGGTATTTGTTGAGTGGCTCACCGATGATTTGATGAACAGGTTGTTGCAGCCTGTAGGCAAAGGATTGGTTGATAAATACCGAGTGGGGATTGTTGTCGGTGATGCTCTCCCACGGTTCACCGGCAAGCTGTCGCAATCCAAGCATCTGTATCAGGTTCTCATCGCCCCTCAGTTGGAGGACCATGGTTTGCAGCTCCTCACCACTTTCTCTTTTCAGTGTGGCATGCATCACCCATGAGTTCATCAGCATCATGTTTCCCATGGATAGATCTGTCACCCCCGGGATGTTTCTTATCTGCTGTGCTGATTCACGCAGATCCAGGTTACCTCCCGTCATCCCTATTTCTATGAGATCATGGTAGCGGGAAGCATGTTTTTTCACCAGGCCTGTCTGCCTGCCGACAGTGATGGTGGCGATGATCAGTGCAATGGAGATCACAAACTGCAGGGTAACCATCGAGCCCACCCACCGATGTTTGCCGGAGATAAAAAAGGTTTGTATTTCGATTCCGGTGGAACGGGCAATCCGGTGGCCTGCCACCCAGCCGGGGATCACTGTCAGCAGCAGGATCAACAGGATGAGTACCGGTAAAAAGTCATTGCTGTAGAAAAAGGAGGGTGTGAAGTCGGCATCCACCACCTGGTTGAAGAGTGGCAGCAGGTCATGCATCAGCGGCAATGCCAGCAGGAAGGAAATCAGCACCGTGAGCAGCGTGTCCATTAAGATTTGCAGCCGTAGATCAGCCGGTGCCGCACCCATCAGTTTTTGTGTCTGAAGCATCTTTACCTGTTGCAACAGGCGTGAGAAACTCATGTTTACGTAGTTAAAGATAGCGATCAGCAATAACAGCAATGCTGAAATCAGTCCCACCATCAGCAGGTTATCCTTGCGATGG
Source organism: Proteiniphilum sp. (assembly GCA_015478855.1). GTDB lineage: Bacteria > Bacteroidota > Bacteroidia > Bacteroidales > Dysgonomonadaceae > Proteiniphilum. Next base: position 4,450 of record JADMKJ010000025.1, on the reverse strand, counting down.
TGCCAGAATCCCAGCTCCTGCTGCTGATAGCGAGAGGAGAGCGCCTTGTCGAGCGGGATAAAATAGTATCTTCCACCAGCCAGTGTGGGTATCTGATCGTTGCTCACCTTCTCCTCAAACAGTGTCAGATCGCTCTTTTCGGGCATCATCAGCAGGGTGGGGCCACCCCAGTTTGTCTCGGGGCTGCATATGAGGCCGTCGAAGGTGATGGCCGACTGGTCGCGTGTTTTAGCCACTGCCCCAATGGTGTATGTTTTCCTGATGTCGGTGTCGAAACCCTCCTCACACACCGTCAGCTGTTCCCCGATGGCATCCTCCCTTCCGAAAAGCCGTGCTGCCTGCTTCTGACTGATCACCATCGCCTGCGGATTGTTGAGGGCATCCCAGCTGCCATAAAGCAACTCGAACGGAAAAAAGGTGGGGAAGGAGCTGCCCACGTTGATGATCTCTACCGGGTCGAAGCGTTGGTTGTTCGCCTCGATATATTTCACGATAAAGCTGTTCAGTTGCAGGTAATTCTCCACCTCGGGATATTTCGCCATCAACTGCTCAGGGATACCGCCCCGCACGTAGGCCATCTTTTCACCCGGGGAGGAGGGCAAATCCTGCATCACCCACACCATCCTGTCCCTGTTGGGGTTCTGCTGCTCTATGCCCTGTTCGTAGACAACGAATGAGAAGAGCATGCTGAAGCAGGCTATCCCCACCGTAAGACTTATCAGCGAGATAAGTGTGAACGTTTTGTTGCGCCACCAGTTCCTGAGGATTAATTTTATGGTTGTTGCCAGCATAGATTATTCGCTTTCTATCACTGAAACAGAGGGTGTGAATGACATCGTTTTCTCAATCATCATTTCCATCAAATCCCAGAATCCACTCTCGTTGAAGAAGTTGAGTATTGAGTCAGATAACTGTTGAATTTTTTTATCCTTGTTTCTTATCTTTCTGATTGACTTTAAATTATTCCTCATCAGTACCATTTCTGCGTAGAATGTGTCATGGAATTTTAAAAGCTCATCCATTTCAAACAACTCACCTCCATCCGGCTTCTGCTCGTTAACGGAAAAATTGATATTCTTCATGAAACTATTGATGACAGCCAGACTATCTTCCGGGAAATTATTGGCTCGCTCAACAACTTCTTCCAGTTCCAACAACATGCTGTCAATGGCAACGTTCAACTCTTTGTCAGATTTAGACTGTAGACCCGTGACTAATTGTGTTTCCAGCTGTGATTTTAATTGTGTTTTCAACTGGGCCTTTAACTGAGATATCATCATTCCCGCATCCAGTGAGATGGGTGGGTTTGTATCTTCGGGTTCATTCTCCTGCGCAACGACGCCATAAGTAAACAGGCAAAAGCATAATAGAAATAACAGACTCTTATTCATTTTGATCATATTTTTTAGATTAGTATACTATTTTTTTATTACAACACCACTTCAGGGACTACCTTACCGTCGAACAGGTTGATGACGCGATTGGCATAACCGGCGTCGTGCTGACTGTGGGTGACCATGACGATGGTGGTCCCTTCGCGGTTGAGCTCGGTGAGCAGGTTCATCACCTCGGCACCGTTGCGGCTGTCGAGGTTACCCGTCGGTTCGTCGGCAAGGATCAGCTTGGGGTTGGCCACCACGGCACGGGCAATGGCCACGCGCTGTTGCTGTCCGCCGGACAGCTGCTGGGGGAAATGCTTCTCACGGTGTGAGATAGCCATACGCTCCATCGCCTCCTTCACACGGCGCTTCCGCTCCGATGTCCCGATCTTCATATAGAGGAGCGGCAGTTCAATGTTCTCATAGACATTGAGCTCCTCTATCAGGTTGAAGCTCTGGAACACGAAGCCGATCACCCCCTTGCGGAGGCCGGTACGCTGGCTCTCGGTGAATTTCGAGACATCGGTCCCGTTCAGGTGATAGCTCCCCGAGGTAGGGTTGTCGAGCAGCCCCAGGATGTTCAGCAGGGAGGTCTTCCCACACCCCGACGGTCCCATCACGGCGACAAATTCACCCTCATTAATTCTGATGTTTACTTCGTTCAGTGCCCATGTCTCCACCTCATCGGTGCGGAAGATCTTCTGTAAGTTTTCTGTTTGAATCATAGCTTATTTGGATTATGAATGTTGAAATATATGATTATTCTGTTTTGATCACCTCTGCGGGATTCTGATTCGCTGCACGGATCACACGGGAGAGGATGCTTGCCAGGACGATCAGGACTACCAGGACAAAGATTCCGACAAACAGCCACCACTCCATTGTTACACGTCGGGTGTACTGTTCCAGCCAGCGTTGCATCACCAGCACACCTACAGGAAAAGCGACCATACAGGCCAGGAGGGTTATGAGAAGATAGTCACGCAGGAAAAGGTGCAGTATCTCCCGCACAGTGGCCCCGTTCACCTTGCGGATGGCAATCTCTTTGCGCCTTCTTTTACATGCAAGTGTTACGATTGAATAGACTCCAAAAATAGATATCAGGATCGAAACCAGCGTGATAATGCCCAACAGGTTGAGCAAATATCGTTCTGATCTCGTGTACCCGGCATACAATTCCTCCATGTTCAGAAGGGTCGGGGGGGGATTTCCAATATCCTCCGTCACCAGTTTGCTTATCTCTTTCTCGGTTTCATTACGCATTCCTTTTACATATTTATATGCGTAAGAATAGGTCCTGGCACTTCCCTGATCCCATGAATCTGACTCCAATATGCCATAGACCGACGGGAAAACAGGTACCAGTGGAGAGTCGATATACATGTCCCTGATCACACCTACAACCGGTAGGTCATTGATCATTTTGAGACCTGTTGAATCTTCGGCAAACAATAGATGATCGGCAGTCTGGTTAATCAGGTATCCATTCCTCTCACCTTCATGAATATTTCGCCCGGCGATGATTTCGATATCGAAAAAGTTAACGAATTCGGGCCCAAATATCTCGAACTTAAACAATTTATGGTAATCATTGGTGTCATCTCTCTCTACGTGGATTTGCCTGGTGGTGCTTTTTGGTAAAAAATCGCCTCCATGAGGAATCACATCTTCCACACCGGGTATTTTACGCAATGCATCAATCGGAATCTCATTGGGATAGGTGATTAACGTGTTGATGTGGGTGCGATTGAAGCCGATATGATTGCTATTCAGGTAATTGAATTGATACGCAAAAACCGTTGTTGCGAATAGCAGCAGCACCGTGATGAACAACTGCAGGAAAATAGACATGCGTGTGAAGCGATCATTGAACCCTCTACGACTCACTTTCATTGGCATCAGATTCTCCTGAATGCTTTTATTCATGAAATATCTGACGGGGAGAAATGCAAACAACAGGGTTAACAGGAGAAGTGAAATGCCAAAAAGGAGCGCATCGCGCAAGAAAAACGTTCTGGATGATTCAATCATAGAAAACGTTGCGAAATATGGATATATGATCTCTGTCAGGACCATACCCACCAACAGAGCCAGAGACACTAACATGACAAACTCACACATGAGCAGAGCCAACAGACGCATACCGGATGCCCCGTTCACTTTGTGCAATGTCAATCCACGGTTTCGAATTCCTATCTTGTTGATGAAAAGCATCAGATAATTGAAGAATGCACAACAAAGAACCATAAGTGAAACGGTCGCGAAAAGCCTGAGCTGATGATACCTTATTGCAACTTCTGTGTCCGGATGGGTGGTGCGTAATTCCTGTAATGGCACCAATTTGCATTGATACTTTTCGACAGAGTAGTATCCTCCGGGATGATCTTTTTTGACACTGATATCTGCCAGTTTATCTTTAAACTTTTCAATATCGACACCCTGTTTCACACGTATGTATGTGAATTTTGAATGGTAACCCCATGCCATGTCAAATTTGTCATCGTGCTTGTTGATAAAAATCAGATCGAACGGCAGGTTGCTATGGGTTGGTTTATCGGGTACGATATCCAACAGGTTTAATTTCAGGGAGTCATTCCATTTCCCAATATCATGGGCTCCCAGTTGTAGTTTGTTGGCTGCGCTTCCGGAGAAGATGTAATAGTCTTTATCGATTCTTTCGGGATAGGATATTTTGATTTCGGGATAGAACACAGCAAAGAATGAGGTATCTATATTGATACAGGCACTTTGATTGAGGACAATTTTGTCTCCCTGTCTGATGTTGGTCTTATAAGCATACAGCCCTGTTGCAGCCTCTATTTCCGGATACTTTTCCTTTAAATAGGCGGCCAACGCATTGGGTGCATATTGTCGAATGCCATCAACTTTTGTGGAGTCTTTTACAAATACCCTGAAGATCCTTTCTGCATCGGAGATATGCTTGTCATACCCTTGTTCGTAACGGATCCAGGAGAGGGTGAAAGTGAATGCTGTGAAACTGATGCTCAGTCCCACAATGCTGATCACACTCTGGGCTTTGTATTTCAGGAGGTTCCTCCAGGCAATTTTAA
>JADMKJ010000024.1 GCA_015478855.1 Proteiniphilum sp. | reverse complement strand
GCCTCTGCATACATGTCAAGGTCAATAAAGGCGTTTCCGAGATTTGTCAAGATCATCGGAGAATGAGGATCTAGGGTTTTCGCATAAATAAATATAAGGATTGGATCATCAATGCCCTGAGAAATTTGTTTCACATCGGTATCATGAAGTGCACGCAGGATTGCACCTAAATTATTCACATATAATGGATTAACCGGATCAGAAAGAGCTGCTAATGCTGACATCACGATAGGCATATATTCCAGTGTAGCTGTAGCGGAAGCCACCACTGCACTGGCAGACAGATCGGCAGCATAGTCCGGATTCGCCTTTAATCGATCTTTAGCAGTGTTTATTCTTGACTTCTCAATAAGGTCAAACTTATCATAATACATATCGATCTGTTTCTGACACAATTTGGTGAAATCTTCCCTGGTTACTTTCAAATCACCCATATCTCGTCCCTGTTCACCGACTGTGAAAGAAACGCTCCGCTCATTTGTGATGGCACTGTTGATGGTCAGATCCCGAGCCAAAAGGCTCAAAGAAGAACAGCCAAAAAAAGTGATGATGATTCCTGCGTAAATTCTCATGCTTTTAAATCTTTATGTGAATCATGTTTTCAGTATGGCAACAATGCCCTTTATGATCGTTTATATTTTATTCGGACAGTAAATCCGAAATACTGGGAAGGCTCATTCCCGCCGATGCATCAATGGAGGGACCGCCCTCGAGGGCAAAACGACCACTCACCTCTCCCTCTACCAGTCCACCCAAGCCCGCCTTCACACTGCTGGTGAAAGCCACATCCTTCACCGCATCACCCTGCCCGATGGTGATCTCCATCCCCAGGGTTGCCTCGGCTGTGATATTACCACTGCCATATTCACCTTTGACACCCACACCTCCCCAGATTGTGGTTTCATGTTTATTAAAATCGCGTTTTACTGACCACAGCAACCCTTCACCTCCCGATAACTTTACATGATCGCAGCTAAGCTCAAATGATAAGGGCCCAATACCACCCCCGATGCCATTTTCACCCAGGGGACACTCTTTTTTCTGTTGGGTGGGCAACATAGGTTCCGATACGTCAGCAGGCGGTTGTGGTGGTTCCGGTTCCACACAATCCAACTGATTGAGTTGATCTGCATATCCGGACAGTGACAATGCCATGCCGGCAGCAATCTCCAGATGGATCACCGTCGTCATTTCCCGGTAGAGGTTGTAATACTCATTGAGGCTGGGAGCATAGATCCGTTCAATGATGGGGTTGGTAAATGCATAAAAGTCGATGATCGCCTCTTTCAAAGCAGTGGCGGTAAGCGTAGAATAGGTACTCCCTGCTGAAAAGGATGATTCCAGGTCTCGCTTTTGCTCCTTACAGAGACGAAACATGAGCTGGTCCGCTTCATATTGAACCTTGCTAATCTTGGCTTCCACCTTCTTCTGGCAGTATTCATTGTCGCCACATGCGATCGCCTCTTCCAGGAGCCTGTTCATTTCTTCCTGCTTTTGGAGGAGTTGTTCCATCAGGAGTGTGATTGTGGGGAGATGCTGTTCCAGTAGTACCGAATTGCTTTCAATGAGTGCTGCACCTCTTTTCACTGCTTGCCCGTAGTTGCTATGCTCACCAAACAACAATACCGTGATATCGGCAAACTGCATGATCTCTCTCGAGAAGTCACGGGTGAATACGATCGCGTTGTCCGGATCATGCATGGCACGTAGTTGCTGTTTTCTGATCCTATCCGACACCGCCAGTAGATCGGAGGTCAATTGTCGCTTCCTGAGATCAAGAGTGGAAGAATAGGTGGTGAAAGAGGGCTCTTGTCCCACCATTCTGGCCACATCATCATACACAGGCAAATCTGGGATCTCGAGCCCCTGTGTATCCCCTTTTTCATCTGTCAGCGGACGTGACTGACTACCCTCGCTCTGTGAGGGTGATTTTGCTTCCTGCGCCTTCGTCATGGCAGCATAACCGACTGTCGAATACTTCTGGGTCAATGCCTTTCGCAGGTATTGCTCCGCCTTGAGGTGATTGTTCTCACATTGGGCAATTAGTCCAAGACCAAGGTATGGCGAACTCATTTTGGGTGCAACCTTTAATGCCTTTTCAAACATCAGCGTAGCTTTCCCATTGTCACCCGCTTCACGATAAGTCCACCCCATGTTACAGATTACAATGCCGATGTTTGGTTTTAACTGATCGGCATACTGTAACACCTGCAGGGCTTGGGAGTAGTCGCCCATGTCCTTCAGCGCCACGCCCAGGTTGTTGGCCGTAAGCAGATCATCCGGCGACCGGGCGGCGCTCCATGCAATGGCATAGACCGAGGCCGAGCCAGCACCCGTCATCACAAATGCAGCACCCATGTCCGCACCATCGGTCTGCTTGACCGACTTTTCCAACATCCCTCTTAACTTCTGCAAATCACCCGTCTTTGGCCCATAGAACGTCATAAGTGATTGTGTCAACTGCACATATCCTTCACGCGTAAGTGGCTTTTTGGTAGCCAGTTTGCTATTTTCGGGACAAGGGTTTCCAATACCTGCAATGAACGTTTTCCCCATGGGGGGGTCAGAGGTATGCGCTTGCAGCGCATCCTCACCCTTTTTGTTCTCCCGATTCCCGTTTTGTTGCTCCAAAGTGTTGCTCCACTCTTCCAGCCGGATAATCTCCTGTTCAGTAAGTTCTTTGCCGGTAGATGCCTTCTCCATGATCCGTTGAATATCTTTGGGCATTTGCATCTGGGCACACACCACACCCATGTGAATCATCAGCACGAGCAAACAGACAGCTATCTTCTTCATAAGGTTTTCATGGGTTAAAAGTGATCATGGCACGTTGCTCCATTTTACGGTCTTTCCGGGCAGCAATGTGTCCGGAAAGACCTGCAGTAGAAGATGTATTCGTTTCTCCTCTTAATTGGTCTTTACAAACTCAACACGTCTGTTTTGGGCTTTATTAGCCGGGGTATCATTGGCAACGATCGGTTTACTTTCGCCCGCACCGTCGGTCTCCATCCGCGACGCGTCAATACCGAACGTGCGCACCAGCTCACTTTTCACCGCTGCTGCACGTCGTTTGGATAGTTCCATGTTCTTGGCATCATCGCCATCGCTGTCGGTATGCCCGATAATTTTCACCTTCACGGCTTCATTTTCCTTCAGCACATCGGCAATGCTCTTCAGTGTGCCGAACGACTCCGGCTTAACTTCTGCCTTGTTCACATCGAAGGTGATGCCATAGGTGATCAGTTTGCCTTCGGTAATCAGCTTGCTGCGTGTGTCGGGCGAGGCGGTTGTGATTTTCAGGTTTGTTACGTAAGGGGTACTGTAGCGGTCCCATCCCGAAAAACGCATACGGTTAAAAGTCACACCGGGATAGATGTTGGTAGGCACATCCACCACTTTCTCGTTCTGGTGATAGATCCTTACCCTCCGCTTTTGCACCCAGATGATCACATGGTTCTCCTTTTCGCGTACCACCGTATTCTTTGTTGCCTGTCCGGTAATCCAGTCTTCCGTATCCTTATAACCCTTGGTATCCCATCTGTCATATCCCAGATCGACATGAAGTCCCGCCTCACCGGGATACAAATCGTCGTTCAACTCTTTTGCATCGGCTGCTTTCTCCTGGTAGAGTGTAAACTGAATCCCATATTGATAATTCTCATCGGGAATAATGTCAAACTCAACGATAAAATTGTCCGGGAATGCTATGGGGCGATTGTAACAATAGACCGCATCATCACCGTTAAGATGAAACCATTTGCCTGGTGCGATATTCACTGTTTTCACCTCGCCACTGCCGTTCGAGCTCCACAATGCAGGGAAGTCGCCAATGGCATCCTGTGAGAAGTCGTCGAAGAAGAGGAGCTGATCGCCCGGCACAAAATCATACTGACTGCTGCTGGTCAGTTTCTGTGGTGAACGTTCTGAGGCAGTTTGCTCCTTGTCTTGCGTTCTCTTCTTCGAGACAGTGTCATTGCTTTCAGCCGGAGAGCTTTCTTCATCCTGATCGAGCGATGCTGACTTGTCGGCTTTCTCTTTTTTAGTCACTGACTCTTCCGCCTTATCCATCGCATTCTCGGTGGCCTCCTCCGCTTTCTGCTCCACCCGTCGTTCCACGGCATTCTTTGCCGCCTCCTTGGCGGCATTACCCAATTTGTTCAGCCATTTCTGTGCATCGGCCTGCGTGGTAAATAACAGGCAAAAACATAACAGGATAAGTACTCTTTTCATGATATCTTCATTTTAAATGTGAATATTGCCATCTCGTTGAGGGCCCATCCTAACGGTTGAACCGCATTTCAATCCGCTGTTGATGGTCAGGTGACAAAATTAAACTACATCCATGGAACAAAACACCCCCAAAAAGGGGTTTTTATCGAGATGCGGGCGAAATGATCTATAAACTGCGTAGTTGAAACATCTCACTTTTCACATCTCACTTCTCACTTCTCACTTTCCACATCTCACATACCACATATCACATCAAACATCAAACATCCCCTATTCCACAACCTAATTCCCAAATAATTTTTATCTTTGCACCAGCAAACATGATATAAAAGAATGCAGACGATAATGGCAAAAGAATTGAAGGAGCTCACGCCCCGCAGTAAGGATTATTCGCAGTGGTATCTCGACCTGGTGATCAAAGCCGACCTGGCTGAAAACTCAGCCGTACGTGGCTGTATGGTGATCAAACCGTATGGTTATGCCATCTGGGAGAAGATGCAGCGTCAGCTCGACGACATGTTCAAGGAGACAGGTCATGAGAACGCCTATTTCCCATTGTTCATACCCAAATCATACCTGAGTCGTGAAGCCGACCATGTGGAGGGCTTTGCGAAAGAGTGTGCCGTGGTGACCCACTACAGGCTGAAGAATGATCCCAACGGAGGGGGGCTGATCGTCGATCCGGAAGCGAAACTTGAGGAGGAGCTGATCGTTCGCCCCACCTCCGAGACCATCATCTGGAGCACTTACAAGAACTGGATCCAGTCGTACCGCGATCTTCCCATACTCATCAACCAGTGGGCAAACGTAGTTCGATGGGAGATGCGCACGCGTCTTTTCCTCCGCACCACCGAGTTCCTCTGGCAGGAGGGACATACCGCCCACGCCTCGGAGAAAGAAGCGGTTGAAGAGGCGGAGAGGATGATCAATGTCTATGCCTCGTTTGCAGAGAACTATATGGCGATGCCAGTGGTGAAAGGATTGAAATCTGCCTCGGAACGATTTGCCGGCGCACTCGACACCTACACCATTGAAGCGTTGATGCAGGACGGCAAAGCACTGCAGTCGGGCACCTCTCACTTCCTCGGTCAGAATTTTGCCAAGGCTTTCGATGTACAGTTCGCCGACAAGAGCGGCCAGCGTGATTATGTGTGGGCTACTTCCTGGGGCGTCTCCACCCGTCTGATGGGCGCACTGATCATGTCACATTCCGACGACAACGGGCTCGTGCTGCCACCTAAACTGGCACCCTACCAGGTGGTGATCGTTCCTATTTACAAGAACGAGGAACAGCTGCAGCAGATCGATGAAAAGGTGGCTACTATCGTGCAGCAACTCAAAGCGGTAGGCGTGAGTGTAAGGTATGACAACTCCGACAATAAGAAGCCGGGCTGGAAATTTGCGGAATATGAACTGAAAGGTGTCCCTGTACGCCTCGCCATGGGCGGGCGTGACCTCGAGCACAACACGGTAGAGATAGCCCGCCGCGATACGCTGACGAAGGAGACCCTCTCATGTGATGGCATAGAGCACCATATCAAGGCACTGCTGGAAGAGATGCAGCTGAATATCTACAGGAAAGCAGCCGACATGCGCACACAGCAAACGCGTGAGGTGAATTCGTACGATGAGTTCAAGGTGGAGATTGAAAAAGGAGGCTTCCTCCTCTGCCACTGGGACGGAACAGCTGAGACCGAAGAGATGATCAAGAACGACACCAAGGCCACCATCCGTTGCATCCCCCTCGAAGGAGAGAAGACTGCCGGAAGCTGTATGGTGACTGGCAGACCTTCGGCACAAAGAGTGATATTTGCCAGGGCATACTGAAGAAAGATGAACGAAGAATGAAGGATGAAGTATGTAAGTGGAAAAGTGATAAGTGAGTAAAGGTAAATGAACGATGAACTACAGACCGAAATAAGGAAAAAGTGAAAGGGGAAATATGAATAGATGGAAGTTGTGGATTCATGCTTTTCGCCCGCGGACACTCTTTCTGGCAGTAGCGACTGTCATCCTGGCCAGTGGTATGGCCTGGCGTGCAGGTGAGTTCAGCATAACTACCTTTATTCTCGCATTTCTGCTGGCAGTCTCTATTCAGATACTGGCCAATCTTGCAAATGATCTGGGTGATTATCTGAAAGGTACAGACA
>JADMKJ010000023.1 GCA_015478855.1 Proteiniphilum sp. | reverse complement strand
TGGACTGTTACACCTGTCGCGCTCTTTCTGCTGCTGCCGTTGAATGTAGCCCTGATCCTGCTGCGAGCCGAACCTGCCCTTTTGTTTCAACTTGCCGGCCTCTTGCAGCTTCTCTTCTACCTCTCCGCCCTGGTGGGATCATACCTGGCACATCATGCCATCAGGAATAAAATATTGTTTATCCCTTACTATTTCCTTTTCATGAATCTCAACGTCTTTAAAGGTATGGCTTATCTGAGAAGATTCGAAGGAAATGCCGCATGGGAAAAAGCCAGGAGAATCAAATAACAAAATCTGAAATGAATATGAATGGTTTATTGCATGATAAGCGCCAGTCGTCGCGACTACTGGAAATGATGACCGACACATTGTTATTGGTGAAGAACGATGGTACCTGTGTCGACATGATTGTCAAAACTGAGAATAACCCCTATGTCAATGAAGAGGGGACGCTGCTGGGTAAGAATATTTTCGATTGCTTCCCGAAGAAAACCCTGAAGTACCTGAAGCCGGCCATCGAACATGTTACCCGCACGGGCGAGCTCTCAAATGCCAACTACGATCTTCCCGCACCTGAGAAAATGTACTATTTCAAGTGCATCATCCAGAAGTATGACGATGAGCATCTGCTGCTGCAATACCGTGATATCACTGAGCGCAGCCAGATGAAGCAGAGATTACAGCTGGCAAATGAACGGCTGCAGGAGACCGGAAGAGCTGCGAAGATAGGCTACTGGTCTTACAATAAATCAACCAGATTGCTTCACTATGAAGGGTATGTAGGAATTTCACTTCCTAACGAGGAGCAGATCGTTATAAAATTATCCGACTACCTGGATCATGTCTATCCGGAGGATAGGGAGAGGATTGAGAATTATTTGACTAACGCCGATGATAATGAGGATACATACGATTACAGGGTGTTGGAGGATAGAATATATTACGTGCGCTCAAAGATCGTGAACAGATATACCGATCGCAGTGGAGACCTGATCATTGAAGGCTATACACAGAACATCGATGACATCGTCTCCAACTGGGATCGGTTGAAAATGATCACGATGGCGGTCAACAACACCAATGAAAGTATCTTTGCCGCAAAAACAGATGGTACGCTGATTTTTGCCAACAGGTTATGCCGCTTGATGAATCATATCTCTGAATTTGCGGATATCAGTAACTTTAAAGCTTATGAATGGCTGGATAACTTCAAGGATGAAAATAAATGGAGTCTGTTCCTGAAGTCACTGCGTGAAAATGACAATTCCCTCAGGTTCATCTGCAATCATTCCTATCCGGAATTCAATGTGATCAGCACTGAATGCTCTGCTTTTATCATCCATAACGATTACGGGGAAGATATCATCTGGAATCTTGGACGTGACATATCGGAACATGTGCGCTACGAGAACAAGCTTAAGGAGGCAAAAGAAAAAGCGGAGGAGTCGGACCGACTGAAATCGGCGTTTCTTTCCAATATGAGCCATGAGATCAGAACACCCCTCAATGCGATTGTCGGTTTCTCGACAATCATGGCAGAAATAGATGACCGGGAAGAGCGGATGAATTTTCACAACATCATTGAATCAAATAACAATCGCTTACTGTTGCTGATCAACGAAGTACTTGATCTCTCGAGAATCGAATCGGGGACCCTCATTTTCCACTTTTCAGCCGTGAGCATGCATGACCTCTGCCGGGAAATATTCAGAACCTATCAGCTCTACTCCGGGAGTGCCAGACTTATTCTGGAGATGCCCGAAGAGGATACCTCCATTCGCAGCGACAGAAACCGTCTCACACAAGTGCTCTCTAATCTGATTGACAATGCCCTGAAGTTTACACCCAAAGGTACTATCACCTTTGGATACAGGATATTACAGGAGTGGGTCGAGCTGTTTGTGCATGACACCGGTATTGGTATCCCGGAAGACAAACTTGAAAAGGTGTTTGAACGGTTTGAGAAGGTGAACAGTTTTGCCCAGGGTACCGGACTCGGACTTTCCATCTGCAGGACCATCCTGGAACGCCTGGGAGGTGAAATCCTGGTGACATCCAAAATGGGGGTAGGAACGCAGTTTACCTGCAGGATCCCATTGCAGCTTGCCGGCAATGAGGATGATGTTTTCCAGGTGAAAACCCGGAATACTGCACTGCAGGAGAGTCGGCAAAAGGAGAAAAACACAATTATTGTTGCTGAGGATAACGAGGATAACTTTGAGTTGATACAGGCGATGATTGGAAATGATTATTACCTGGTACATGCAAAGGATGGCGATCATGCGATAAGACTGTTCCAGTCCAGAAACCCGAATCTGATACTGATGGATCTCAAGATGCCGGTGATGAGCGGCCTGGAGGCAATACAGGCCATCCGGCAGGAATCTCCTTTCTATCCGCCAATCATCGCTGTGAGTGCCTATGCTTTCGACGATGACAGGGAAGAGTTGATGAAAAATGGGTGCAAGGACTTTCTGGCGAAACCGCTCGACAAGGAGCTGTTGCTCGCCACAATTAACAAATACCTGTAACCTGTGTTGAGATTATATGGAAAGGGGGATAAATATCCTCTCCGGGGAGTTACTTTCTCTATTTTAAAGCTGGTAATGCAAAACCAAAGGTGGAGCCCTCCTTTTCTTTCGAATGGAAAAAGAGACGACCATTGTTCAGTTTCAGGAAATTGTCTACCAGCAGCAGCCCCAGACCGGATCCCGATTCATGTTCCGTGCCATAAGTGGTGTGCTGGGTGGCCACATCAAGGAGTGTATGCTGTACTTCCTCGTTGATACCACAGCCCCGGTCTATCACCTTGTAAATAACCTCCCCGTTTTCTGTGTCCACAATTACGTCGATTTCACTATCCCGGTAACTGTATTTGATGGCATTGCTGATCAGGTTCCGCATGACGGTTTTGATCATGTCTATGTCCACCTCAACTTCGGTCTCTTCTTTTGCTGACGATACATATCGAATGCTGATATTTTTATTGGCTGCAAGGATTGAAGCTGTTTCAACCTCGGCTTCAGTCAGCTCGGCAAGGGAAAAAGATTGCTTGATCGGTTCCAGCTTGCCCAGCTGAGCTTTTGTCCACTTCAGCAGGTTGTCGAGTAACCTGAACAATTGCTCCGAGATCTCATTGGCGTTTTGTATCGACTCATGCACCTCCTGAGGAATCGTGCTCTCTTCTTTCATCTGTATCGACAAAACGTTGAGAATCATCTTCATGGTAGACATAGGCATGCGCAGATCGTGGGCGATCACAGAGTACAAAACGTCTCTGCCTGCAATGGTGTGCTCCAGTTCCGATTTCTGCTGCTCAATGGTCCGCTTGGCCTCCAGTAACGAGAGTTGATGACCTACACGTACCAACAGCTCCTCTTTGTTGAACGGCTTGGTAATATAATCATAAGCACCCATATGGAATCCCTTCACGATGTCGTTGGCAGAATTCAGTGCGGTCAGAAATATGATAGGAATATTCATATGATCAGGATGCTCCTTCAACTTCTTTGCGAATGTAAAACCATCGGTGCCGGGCATGAGAACATCCAGCAAAATCAAATCCGGTTTTTCCTTTTCAACCTGTACTTCTGCCTCTTCTGCATCATGTGCTGTAAAAACCTTTAATCCCGATTGCTCCAGAATCATCTGTAACAACAATGTATTGGTCGGGATATCGTCGACAGCCAGGATCTTATAATTTGAGAAATCAATATTCATGTCGTCTTTACCAGATGCGTTGAATGATGAACGCCGTATTATTATTTCTTAATTGTTTTTTTCTTAATGAGGTATACACAAAACAGCTCTTCAAGATGTCTCCACGAAACACTTTCTTCTTTTATTGCACCTCTCTGATGCAGGAGCTCCTGAAATTGGGGAAACACTTTCTTTTATAATGAGGGGATTACGAAGTTGCCCACAAAGTTAAACATTTTTATCATCCTGATTGTTTTAAAATTTAACTAATTTTCAGTGTGATCTATATTTTAAGAATTTTTACGAATATGTAATCCTCCGAAAAAATCACCTCTGATTTATTTTCATCGTTTTAACTGATAGGTCAATATTTTTCATAAATTTGTTAACGGAAGCTGTTTTAATCATCATCTTAACTGATTAGTGGGAAGAGTTGTCTTTTTTAAATTTCTGGAGTTCGTGTGGGGCTTGTTGAGCCTTATACCCGCTCTGATGGCAGTGGTGGGTTGCTATGTCTCCTATCTTCATCCAACCCGCTTTCCGGCCATACACTGGCTGGGGGTATTGTTGCCGTTTATTCTGGTGCTTAATTTCATGATCATGCTTGTCTGGATATGGAGGAGAAGTCACTGGATGCTTGTACCCATCGCTGCACTGATGATCAGTATTCCCTATATGGCCTCCGTATTTCACTGGCCCATCCAGAAGGCGGCACCACCGGAAAGGAGAGTCACTATAGCAACCTACAACATCCACAACGAAATTGGTGAGAATATATTCCTCGATGGTCAACAATTTGCCGGTTTTGTGGAGGAAGAAAGGGTGGATATCATCTGTCTGCAGGAGTTTCCCGTTTCAGGTGTTGCCCGGGAGGGTTTGATCCTGGAGTTATCGAAATTATTGCCATATTATAAGATCTCATCACGACGGACAGGTGCACTCAATGTGGCCATCTTCAGCCGCTTTCCCATTCTTGAGTCAGAACCGGTGGTCTTCGTGGACGAGACTGATAATTTCTCACTGTGGGTGGACCTGGATCTGGAGGGGGATAGCATACGTGTTTTTAATAATCATCTGCAAACTACCAATATAAATCAATACAGGATGCCCCTCACCCCTGATATCAGGCATACGTTAGCTCAATTGAAAAAAATAAAACAGGTGATAGAAGAGAATGGCAGCATCCGTACACGGCAGGCTGATTTTATCAGAAAACTGCTTGATCAAAGCCCCTATCCATTGATTGTCTGTGGTGATTTCAACGCTAACCCCGCCTCCTATACATACAGAACCATAAAAGGCCGACTGAGAGACAGTTTTCGTGATATGGGAAAAGGGTATGGATATAGTTACAGATACCTGAGAAAACTATACAGGATTGATTACATTTTATATTCACCCAAAAAATTCAGAGCAACACGCTATTTTTCACCCGAACTGGAGTATAGTGACCACAAACCGGTGGTGGTGACGTTTGATTTTACGCCGGATAATTAGAGACCCAGGGAAATATTTGCTTCAATTGACTCCTGCTGTAATTGTTCCCTGAAAAAACGGATCATTTTTGTCAGCCCCTCGTCGAGCCTGATAGCTGGCTCCCAGTCCAGTATCTCACGGGCAAGGGTGATATCCGGCTGACGCTGTTTCGGATCATCCACCGGTAGCGGCTTGTAAACAAGCTTTGAAGAAGAATCAGACAATGCTACGATACGTTCTGCCAGCTCCTTGATGGTGAACTCTCTCGGGTTGCCGATGTTGACAGGACCAATGAAACTTTCATCGGTTCGCATCATTTTCAGTAGCGCTTCTATCAAATCGTCAATGTACTGAAAGCTGCGGGTCTGGCTACCGTCACCATAAATGGTGATATCCTGGTTTTGCAGTGCCTGAAGAATAAAATTGGAAATCACCCTCCCATCATCGGGCAGCATCCCGGGACCGTAGGTGTTGAAGATACGTACAATCTTAATGCGCACCTTCTCCTGACGGTAGTAATCCATAAAGAGGGTCTCGGCACATCTTTTCCCTTCATCGTAACAGGACCGCGGCCCGATGGTGTTCACATTCCCCCAGTAATGCTCCGGTTGCGGGTGTACCAGTGGATCACCGTAGATCTCACTGGTAGAGGCCAGCAAGATTTTGGCGTCATGTCTCTTGGCCATGCCCAGGGCATTGTAGGAACCCAATACAGAGATTTTCATTGTTTTAATCGGGTCACGCTGGTAGTGCACAGGCGATGCCGGGCAGGCCAGATGGTATATCTCATCAACGTGATCCATGGGGTATGAGTACATGATGTCATGCTCCACCAGTTCAAAAAGTTTATTCCCTATCAAATGGGTAATATACTCTTTCCGTCCTGTGAGAAAATTATCCAGGCAGATTACCCTGTTCCCTTCCCTTATAAGTCTTTCACATAGATGTGATCCAATAAAACCAGCACCTCCGGTCACTAAAATCCTTTTCATCTATTCATTGTTTATGAATTGTTTACAAAGCTAAACAAATAAATTAAATATTTTGAATATCATTTCTCTCTTTTACCGGAATGTGGGATTATTTACCTCTTTTGGTTCTTCTTTTCTGATCCTTAAAGTGCATCATACGCGATTCTATTCCATATGCCGTGATATAGTTGCGTATCAGTATGAGAAATTGCGCACCATAACGTTCCACCTTTATTTTTCCGATACCATCAATTTTG
>JADMKJ010000022.1:1179-6435 GCA_015478855.1 Proteiniphilum sp. | reverse complement strand
GGCAAAAGCAGCGCCGACGCCATCACTGGGTATTGTGCACCATAGCCTCCCTGCACATATTCGTTGGCATTGCTGAGCGCCATATTATCCTGATCGCTGTGGCTATACACCACGTTTGTTTGAATTTTGACGAACTTAGCTTCCATGACATTGTTCACGCGGGCTGTGTAGCGCTCGAAGTTGGGGCCGGCACCTACCATGGTTCCTTCCTGTTTGTAGTAGTCGAGACCGATGTTGTAAGTATTGTTGGCACCACCTCCTGAAAGGTTGATGTTGTGATTCTGACGAACACCTGTTTTGAACGCTTCATTGAACCAGTTTGTGTTCACCACGCCCGGATCAATATACTTTTCACTTGCAGGATTATATCCGGCAGGAACATCCATACCACTGTTATGGTATGCCATGGTGGTGTACTCACCATACTGGTGGGAGTCCATCACATTATATACACCACTTCGCACCTGGTCGACACCCATGTAGCCACTGTAATCGATCTTCATCGGTTTGTTCCTGACACCCTGCTTGGTGGTGATAATCACCACGCCATTGGCAGCACGCGAACCGTAGATGGCAGCAGCAGAGGCATCCTTAAGCACCTGAAGTGTTTCAATATCGTTTGGCGAGAAGTCACGGATGGTTGTTCCCATGGGTACACCATCTACAACATAAAGGGGGGCGGTGTTGCCAAAGGAACCGATACCACGGATACGTACCGTAGGGTCTGCTCCCGGTTGTCCGTCGGAGGTGATCTGCACACCGGCAATTTTCCCCTCGAGCATGGTTGAGATGTTTGAGTGGGACACCTTCTTCATCTCATCAGTATTGACCACAGCCACTGAACCGGTAAGATCTACCTTGCGCTGTGTACCATAACCGACAACAACTACCTGGTCGAGCACCTGCAAATCCGGAACCATGGTGATGACGCCCAGTTCGGTTCTGCCACCCACATTCATTTCAACACTTCTGGTTCCCACAAAAGAGATAACCAGTGTAGCATCGCCAGGAACTGAAAGAGAGAAGCTACCATCCGCGGCGGTAACAGTACCTACGGTTGTACCGGGTTGTTGTACCGTTGCACCCGGAAGCGGGTCACCATACTCGTCAAGGACTTTACCTTTTACCGTGATCTCGCCTGCTTGTGTCGTTAACACCTGGCCGGCATTATCGTTACTTTCTGCCAATGTTGCCGGTGCGAGGAGCAGTAATCCTAACAGGATTAAAAATGAATATTTCATAGTTTAAATTTTTATACTTAATAATTAGTCAACAAGCACAAGGTAAGCCCCCTCTAATACGAGTGCAAAAGTCAAATCAGTACTGTCTACTGTGATGCCTTCATATTTCTGGAAATGGGTTTCACCATTCACATAGGTCACGTTGTAAAGGACATCAGCTGTATCATCACCATTGTTTGTTACAGTGATCACCACCTTAGATCCATTGATGCTGGCTGCAAATGTATCCCAGTTCCAGTCAGATGTGGCGGTGGCAGTGGCATAGCCATCACCCCATCCGAAGTTGTCCATACGAACCACCCCATATTCTGTCAGGTCCGCTTTGCGTAAAATGGTACTGGGGCTGTGGTAAGGCTGAAGATTGTTGGAGTAACAATACATGGTGATCGTTTTGCTCTCACCCGATGCAACAATGTAGTCATCAGTGAAATCGCTCCACCACGGGGTTGAGAGGTCATTCAAGCCCACCTGCCCTGTTCCCTTCACAAGGGTGACCGGACAATTGATAATAACCGTGCTGGTGGCACCCACATAGGTGATCATTGCATTTTGCGTTCCTTCGGCAGCCGGGATCTTACTGAATTTAAGACCTGAGTTAGCCAGCAGACCGGTTGTTCCGTCGGAATAGGTAGCAGTAACCACCAGCCCCTGCCTGTTGAACAGGATGGAGTCGGTGCTGAAGAAATAATATTCAGTGATATCCGGCATGGTCGTAATCTCCATACTTGTAACCGGGTTGGTCACTTCCAGGGTGTAGAAAGTTGTTACAGCCGGGCCATAGGCTCCTTGCTTTGTTTTGCTGTATGAAACGACCACCGTCTTCTCCCCGAGGGTAGTCATATCCGGAATAACCATGAATGATACATCTGTGGTGTCCACCTGTTCCGATGATCTGTCTGCATAAGTAACCGTTGCAACGGCATCACCCCAGAAGTCCTCGTTGCCAAACTCCACAAACTCGGGAGCACCCTCCACAACAATTGAGACAGGCACAACATCTTCTACAACAGTAACTTTTGATGGAATAAGGTAAGCCTCCTTCATCTCAAAAAAGCTGCCGTCGCAAACAAGGAAAGCTACGATATCCTTCGCTGCAGAAACCGGTTGCTGGTAAGTCATCACCAGCTCAACCCCGTTTGTACCAAGTGCTGTAGCCGTTACAAACACATTACCGGTAGCCGAGTGGTCTATTTCCAAAGTAACATTGGCACCCTGCATGGTGGTGCGGAAGTCGTTCCATATATCTCCATCGCCATCAACATCGGGATAGTCGAAGGAGATCATGCCAGCATCGTAGGCATAACCCTCTTCCGCCATGGTACCACTCCAGCCATAAGCATCGGAGCGTAGGACAAAATACTCCTTGTAACCATCACCATCACGATCTGCAACCTCATTGGCGATGGCAAGGTTCCAGTTGTTCCAGTTTTCAGCACCGGAGTGGTTCACAAACTCCAGATGCAACAGTTTGTTTACAGGAATGGCGAAATAATCAGAGAAAGCGGTCCACCAGGCAGCGCTTTTATCCTCAGCACCGACGATCGCTGTGGCAATGTCGATGTAAGTGGTGTCACCGGTAGTGTGTTTGGCCTTTTCGGCCGCAATTGAATCAATCCTGCTTTGCAGGTCAGAGGGCGCACCAATTGTATAGGTCTCCAGCTTCTCACACCCAATCAGGACATATGCTGCCAAAATTGATGCGAATAAAGCACCTCTAATCAGTTTTGTTGTTTTCATACGGTAATATTTTATAATTTACATTTAGGTTCTGTGGAACAATTCCGCAAAGTGATGAGCAGAAGCCGGGTTCCCATGGGTTATGACATCTCGGGGAACAAGCTGTGCTTGGTTAAGATAACAATTTCAAGGCATTTTAAAAAATTAAGCAACTTTTGACTAAAAAAACATACATTAATAACTGCAAAGATTCGAATAGTTCGGTTAACTATGGTGGACAAAAGACTAAATAAGGTGGAGAAATGAGCAACCCTCTTCTTTTAACAATAAGTACAAAATAAAATGAGTATGGCGGCTGCATGCAACTCCCTTATTTTATCGTTCCAGCAGTTTACTTGGCGCGATATTGAATTGTCTGGAGAAACAACGTGTGAAATATTTCGGATCATTGAATCCAACCTCATAGGCAATATCAGCAATATTCTTATTTTTTGTTTTTTTGTTCTGCAGTATGATGTTATAAGCCAGATTAAGCCTGTAGATGCGGATAAACTCACCGGCTGATTTCCCGCTCAACGCCTTCAGTTTTTTGTTCATCAGTGACTTGCTTACACCTACGGTATCAGCAAAATCGGTCACCTCAAAATAGGAATTGTGATAGTTCTCCTTCATCACCTCCAGCACCTTGTCCATAAATTTTTTATCGTTCGACTCTTCGCTGATCTCGAGTGTCTCCACCGACATCTCATCGATAAATTTCTGCTGATATCTCTCACGTGTTTCCAGTATATTACGTATTCTTGTGATTAACATATTTTCATCGAATGGCTTTACGATGTAGGAATCAACTCCCATGCGATAACTGTCGGTACGTGCCTTCTCCGATGTTTTTGCTGTGAGCATCAGAAATGGTATGTGCGACAGGGTGAAATTCTCCTTCACTTTTCTCGAAAGCTCAAGGCCATCCATTTCAGGCATCATCAGATCACTGATGATAAAATCGACATTGTAATGTTCCAGTATCTCAAACGCTTCCACCCCGTTGCCGGCCTCAAGCGTGTTATAATAGGGAGACAACAGGGAACATACATAGCGACACATGTCTCTGTTGTCCTCCACAACCAGAAAAGTGAGTTTATCCTTTTGCCATTCCCTCAGATTCTGCTCTTTCAATTCACCTTCATCGTTGCCGGAACGATTTGCAACCTGTGGCACCTGTGACTGTGGGTTCATGGTGTGCAGCGGCAATATAATCCGGAATGAAGAACCCGCTTTTTTGTTGTTCTTTATCCAGATATTTCCTCCGAGTGCCTCCACCACCTGTTTGGTCAGATATAGACCTATCCCTGTGCCGCTCTGTCCGTGCACAGGATAAATAAGATGGTTCCGCGACTGATAAAAACGCCTGAAAACCTTCTCCTTATCCTCCTCGGGGATACCTGTACCGCTATCCTTCACAGAGATGTACAGCTTTTCACTGTTCGTTGCACTCTCCCTGAATGATTTCACATAGACGGTAATCACACCTCTGTTGGGAGTGTATTTGATGGCGTTGGATATCAGGTTGGTCATGATCTTGCGTATTCCTTCATCATCGAAATAAAAGTCAGGATTAGCCAGATCATACCTCCTCAGCAACTGAATATCCCTGTCACCCGCCTGAAAATCGAAAGGAGAGATCACCGACTCAATGATATCCTGAAAATCTCCTTTCCTGTACGTCACTTCCAGCTTGTTGGATTCAATCTTGCGAAAATCCATTAGCTGATTGATCAGTGTCAGCAGATACTTCGAATTCCTTTCGGCAAAATGCAACTGTTCAACCACGTATGGATTGGTGCTCAACTTGAGCGCTCTCTCCACAGGCCCCACGATCAAAGTGATGGGGGTACGAAATTCATGTGAAATATTGGTGAAAAAGTCGAGTCGCTCCGTAGTCATCTGCCGCATCTTGTGCGACATCCCGACCAGCTGTTCTTTCTGCCGGGTGATCTTCTCATTTTGTGTGCTTAACAATTGATTCCGATGAGAGAGCTCATTCTTCTGGACAGTTAATACCCTTTTCTGCTTTTCAATCTCTTCAGTGCGGTCAACCACAATCTGCTCCAGTACCTTCTGCTGATGTTCATAGGACCTGATACGCCAGTAATGCAGCATGATAATCGTAAGTATTACCAGCAGGAGCATCAGGGAGATAAACCAGTTCGTTTTGTAAAAAAAGGGTTTGATCCGCACATCGATTTGTGTCACCGCTCCTGTATCCTGCCGGTCTTTTGGCACGTATTTAACCTGGAACTGGTAATTACCGGCCGGCAGGTTCATGTAGCTTGCCGAATGA
>JADMKJ010000022.1:0-1169 GCA_015478855.1 Proteiniphilum sp. | reverse complement strand
GCATTTTTCTCCAGTTCAATCCAGTTGCTGTCATAACCCATCAACCTGTATGCGTAGACGTAGTTGCTTATCGCCCTGTAGTTGAGTGCTGAGAAATCGATAGAGAATGATCTTGTCTTCTCGTGCAGGATGATCTCCTCTGCCACAGAGATATCTTTGCTGATGATTTTACCCGGGTTCACCTTTTCACTATCCACGTAAAAATCGGTCAGCGTAACCTTGTAAGCATCACTGGCATCTGATGTGAACATCTCCGGGTCAACAACCACCAGACCGTTCAGGGTACCAAAACAGAGCAATCCACTCCTGGTCTTATAGAAAGCGTTCCAGTAAAACTGGCTGGAGACCAGCCCATCCTCCTCGTAATAATTGGTGAAACTGTTGTTTTTCCTGTTGTAGCAGGACAACCCGTTAATCGTGCTGATCCACAGATTACCCTGGGCATCCTCCAGCAGACCCTTCACATTGTTGTTGGCCAACCCGTCAGAGGTTGTGAATGACTGAAAAGCATATGACCCGTCATCATTGACAATGCGTTTGTAGATGCCAAAACCATCGCTGCCAAGCCATAAGACACCCTCTGAATCGATGCAGAAGCTTGTGATCCGCTCAACCAGCTTCGATTGGGGATTGTCGAGTTTATACTTCAGGTGAGTGTATGAAAATGTCTGATCCTTCTGCCTATTCAGATCAATGACGTATACCCCTTCCGTGCAGCCCATCCATAGCTGGTTATCGCTGTCGATCACCGATCCGATGATTCCATTGATTTGATCTGACATGTTATCCCGTAAAGGTTTTTGCAGGCTGTCATTTTCGATGTCGTAGTAGAAGAGACCCTGGTTCGTTCCAATCCACATGGCATTGTTATGCCTGTCGTAAGAGAGTGCCCCGACGAAATCGAGCAGATATTGGGGGTAGTGACCGGAATGGATGTATTTCACCGGCCCTTTTCCGGGATCAGCAACATCGAGCAGGGTAACACCCAGGCCCCATGTACCCGTCCACAGCCGCTGCTCACCATCCAGGCATATGGCACTCACGGAATTATGACTCAACCTTGCAGATGAAGAAGCAGTGTAATGGGTGAAAACATCCTCTCCTTTCCTCTTCAGATTCAGACCACCCTCAACCGTTCCAACCCATAGATTTTCATGCTCATCTTCAAG
>JADMKJ010000021.1:109494-183770 GCA_015478855.1 Proteiniphilum sp. | reverse complement strand
CGCCAGGGGCGGCCCAGGTAGAAGGAGGACGGTGTGTCACCTGATATATGGCAGCGGTTGAAGATATAACCGAAGGGTTGCTCCTGCAGTGTCGAGGAGGCCGTGATATAACCATTCCCTTTGCAGTAGATCTCGCACTCCTCAAACCAGGCGGTGGAGGAGCCGAAGATGAAGTCGACCGTGCCCTCGATGTAGCAATTCTGGTAATACTGTCTGCTGCCCGCTTTATGGGTGTAGAGTGTATCCTGGAAACCGAGGAAGCGGCAGTTGATGAACCGCGCCCGGTCACTCCGCACGATCACCGCCACCGCCTGCCCCACGGGGCCGGCATCGTTTGCAAAAGTGATGTTCTCGGCGGTGAAGATATCGGGAGAGATATAGGTGGAGGCAGAACCGGAGGTGCCGATGGCATCTCCCAGCGGGCTGAGCCTGGAAGCGAAGTTGTTCCAGGTGAGGATGGTGCTGTGCTTCTCCTCGCCCACCAGCGTCAGGTCATGCTTGGTCTCTGGTATGATCAGCTTCTCGCGGTAGACGCCGTTGCGGATCAGGATGCGGGTGGGCTGCTTCCGGAAATCGGGCACCGCATCGATCGCTGCCTGCACCGTGGTGAAGTCGCCCGTGCCATCCTGTGCCACCACCCAGTCGAAACCGCTCCTGTCGGCCGGTTCTGCCGGCCGGAAGATCTTCTCCAGGAAAGCGGTCATCAGCCGGATGGTGGAGAGGTGCCAGGGGTGGAAATGCCAGAAGGTGTGGGGTGTGTTGTCGAAAGTGTGCACCTCGCTGTAGATCCCCAGGCTGTCGAGTAGCCGGATATGCTGGTCGCGCCCGTGGTGGAAGCGGGGGATGGAGCTGTTGATAAAACATACCGGAGCGCTGCCTTCGTGCAGCTGGAAGAGTGCCGAAGCGGCTTCCCACTGCTCCGGTTTCAGACTGTAGCTACCGCCCAGCCAGAGGGCATCGGCAGGAGTTTTCTCTCCCGACAGGCGTGCCTTCTCGGCCCTATCCACCGTCTCGCGGTTGACGAAGGTGGAGATGCCGTCGATGTTGATCACCGCGCGGAAGCGGTTCTCCTTGTTCCTTGTACCTATCAGCGCGGCCAGCTGGCCACCGGCAGAGCTTCCCGAAACGGCAAGGGAGGCGGGATCGGCTCCATACTGAGTGGCATGGGTTACGAACCATGCTGCTGCCTCCTCCAGGTCCTCCATTCCCGCGGGGAAGAGTGCCTCAGGCGAGAGACGGTACTCCACCGTGAAGGTGACATAACCGTTGCGGGCCAGACCGAGGGCGAGTGCCTTCTGCATATCGGGCGACCCCGAGTTCCACCCACCGCCGTGGATCATCATCACTGCCGGGAGGATGGCTTCATTGTCGGGGCGGTAGACCGAGAGCGTCAGCTCCCGTTCCCCGGCCGACTTGTATGGGATGGCTTCCATCGCTTTGATACCGGCAGGTATCTCTGCCGATGCGATCCGGATAAAGGGAAACCGCTTCACCTCCTTCATGTATGAGCTGTAAACGGTATAGCTGGTGTCACGCGGCACACCATCAATCATCACGGTCTGTGCCACTGACTGCCGGGAGAGGCAGCTCAGCAGCAACAGGATGCCATAGAACCACGTCGTTTGCATACTGTAATTGTTTATTCCACGATGAAACTGTCCACTACCACGCGTCCGCCGTCATTGTTGCTGACAGGGCGTGAACAGAAGAGTCCCATCCTGGCTCCGATCCATTTCCCTTCTCTTGCTGTGAACGATTTACCCAGGGAGATGAATTTCTTCCCATCCAGGCTGTAGCTGAAACGACAGCCGGCATCAGGCTCCACCGCTACCCGCAGAAAGAGTGCTCCTGCAGACAATGGCACTGTTGCATGGGTCACCTCCTCTCCTTCCCTGTCGGCATCTTTGCAGCTGATCTGTGAGAGGGTGAACCCCTCATCTTCTTTTTCCAGCGCCAGCATGGCGTAGTCCATACCCATGACCACCAGTCCCGTTCGTTCGCCGGTGATGGCATCGGAGGGGAGAAAGGAGAGCTTCACGGTAGTTGTGAACCGGTTTGACGGGAACTTTTGCAGCAGCAGATTGGGTAGATCCCACAGGTTGCGCCAATTCTCCGGCAATGGCACCGAATAGAGACTGAGGGTGCCGGTGGCGGTGTCGCTGTATGACCACCACTCTCCCGGGTTGGCATGCCACTGCCACTGTAGTCCGGGGGTGGGGTTGTCGAAAAGGTCGCTCTCCTGTGGGGTGACAATGGGGTGATTACCTGCAATAGCCGGTTTTGTCCAGAAAGGTACCGGCTCACCGCAACCATCGCCGTCAGCATCGTGGCCCATCACCGGCCAGTCGTTCACCCATTTCATCGGTTGCAGGTGGACTATGCGGCCGAAAGGACCGGCATCCTGGAAGTGGTAGAACCAATCCTCTCCGGCGGGCGTGGTGACCCAGGCACCCTGATGCGGGCCGTTCACATCTGTACTTCCCTGTGCCAGCACCACTTTTCTTTCGTAGGGTCCGTAGATGTTGCGTGAGCGGAGTATGGTCTGCCAGCCGGTGGCGACACCACCTGCCGGGGCAAAGATATAATACCAGTCGTTCCGTTTGTAGCTCTTGGGCCCCTCGATGGTGGGATCGAGCGCATGACCGTCGTAGATGATCCTGCCGGGGGTGAGGGTTTTGGTTCCTTCGGCGTTCATCTCCGCGATGTTCAGCACGCTCTTGATACCGGCGCGGCTGCCGGCATAGGCATAGACCAGGTAGACCTTGCCGTCGTCATCCCAGAGGGGGCCGGGGTCGATCAGACCTTTTCCGGCCTTTACCAGTTCCGGTACGCTCCACTCTCCTGCCGGGTTATCGCTCTTCACCACAAAGATACCGAAGTCGGGATCGCCGTAATAGATATAGAACATGTTGTCGTGGTAGCGGATGGAGGGTGCCCATACGCCGTTACCGTGTTGAGGTGAGGAGAAGTGCTCATCGGGCTGCAGCCGGTCGATGGCATAGTTGACAAGCTTCCAGTTCACCATGTCTTTGGAGTGCAGGATGGGCAATCCTGGTATGCAGTTGAAGCTGGAGGCGGTCATCCAGTAATCCTCACCTGCACGGCACACATCCGGATCGGAGTAGTCGGCATGCAGGATGGGGTTGCGGTAGGTGCCATCGCCACGGTCAGCCACCCATGTATTTGATCTTTCCTGCTCCGGATTATCTTCCTGCGATAGTACCTCTCGTGATTCCTCCCCCTGTGAAAAGGCGAGGGGTGTGACGAGGAGGAACAGGATAAGAAATCCTCTCCTCCATTGAAAAAATGACATGATTCTATTTTACATTAATTTTTTGTACGCTTTCGTCTCCAGGGGTTGAATGGTTGTCAGATCCTTGATCATCACCGGCTCTCTGGAGGCGATGCTCTTTCTTGCGGCGATACCCACGAGGCAGGCCAGAGCCCCGTCTCGCACGCCGGCAGCCTGTTGCAGCGGATCAGCGGTGTTGGGGATGAAGATCTGGTCTTTCAGCAGTTTATCACCACCTCCATGTCCGGCACCCTGCGGAATCTGGATATACTCTCTCTTGCCGAAATTCCTGAAGAGAACGATCTCGTCGAAGTTCCCATCGGTGGTGGGGTTGGACTCCTGGATCCATGCATCCACCCTTCCTTTGGTGCCGTTGAAGGCTATCCTGTATCCTTCGTAGGGAGAATAGGCGGTGAGTGAGTAAGCAACCTGCACCCCGTTACTGTATTTGATGGTGGCAGCCATCTTATCAAAGATGTTCACATCATTCCTGAAGACGCAGCCATCGCGGTGATAACCGTCATATTTCTCATTGTCGACGTACAATCGTTTGAGCGTATCGTTTTTCGTGATGTCCCAGTAGAAATCACACTCTTTGGCATGGGGACAGTTCCTGCAGTTCTCAGACCTGTAAGGACCGTTCTTACCGTAGAACTCCAGATCACCCAGGGCATAGACGCTTTCGGGATCACTCTGGATCCACCAGTTCAGCAGATCGAAATGATGACTTGCTTTATGCACCCAGAGGGATCCTCCCTTTTCCACCAGTCGGTGCCATCTTCTGAAGTAATCCGCCCCGTGAGAGGTGTCGAGGTACCAGTGAAAATCGACAGAGGTGAGTTCACCGATCTCGCCGGAACGGAGTATCTCCCATATTTTTGCCCGATGGGGTGAGTAGCGGTAGTTAAAGGTGACCCTGCACTCTTTCCCTGTTCTTTTTTCCGCATCGATGATGGTCTGTATTTTCTTCTCATCAATCGCCATCGGCTTCTCACAGATGATGTTTGCACCCATCTCCATTCCTTTTTCGATAAAGTAGTCATGGGTGTCGTCGTCGGTGGTGACGATGAGCACATCAGGCCTGGTCTCACGCATCATCTTCTCAAAGTCGGTGAATGTGGGGCAGTCGGTCCCCATCATCTGTCGGCTTGTCTCCAGTCGCCCCGGGTTCTTATCGCAGAGACCCACGAACGCAATATGACCGGCATACTCCCTGATGATATCCCTTCCCCACATGGTTGTACCTCTGATGCCGGTACCTACAAGCGCAATTTTCGTTTTTGCGTTGTGCTGTCTCAAGTTAGCGCTGTTCCCCGCGAAGAGAGATGATTTGGGGTCGATGATCGTTGTTCCGGCAAGTGCTCCGGATACTGCCAGGAATTTTCTTCTTGACATTGGATTAACCTTGTTGTTCATTTGATTATTTATTTAAGGGTGTATATGTTGATCGTTATTTGTCATTGAAACGAGACAGCATGCTGTTGATCTCCTCATCACTCATCGCCCCGCCGATGATCATCTTATGGCGGAAGGTGATGGTCTCACCGGGAGCCAGCTTCACCTCTGCCGGTGGCGATGTCTTATCCATGGCATCCCCTCCCAGGTTGTTTATCGAGAAAAGACCGTAACCACGTGCGTGGGGCCAGCCGGGGTAGTTGATGTTCTTCTCATGATCCAGCATGACGATGGTGATGATCTCCCCATCCGTCTCTGCGCTTAATGCCACCCATGGTGTTCTTCTGCCCCACACTTCACTCTCACCCTTCATTCCTTCATGATTGCGATAGAGACCATCTATCCCTTCGGTGTAGATGAATGGCTCGCCGGAGGGTGTGCCCGAAGCATCCACTCTGTTGACCACCTTTTCTTCAGGTGTTTCAAACGCCATGTCGACCCGCAGGGCGAAGAGACCCTCCTTGTTCCCTTTCATGGTGACGGCCTCCACTGCTGTCAGTGCTGTCACACGTTCAACAGAACGGTATTCATTGCCTGTGCCACTGAAGATGTAGGTTGTTCTCTCCGACAGGAGCCTGTTACCCTTATAGTCGACCCAGGAGGAAAGCGTTGTCAGTGCACCTTCCCGGGGATCGATATCAACGATGGAGTCGAGCCTGATGGAACCGTAATGCTGCTTTCTGTCGGAAGGGACAGCCGATGAGTTATTCCAGAAATCAATCCCGTTCACATCACCAAAGTTAAACCATAACCCCACATGATGAGGATGGTCTGTTCGCTCGTTGGGCCGGGGCGCCAGGGGATATCCTCTGGTGATCTGCTTCCCCGATGGTGTGATGATGGGAAAGAGAGAGGGTTTCTCCAGCGTATCAGGGTAGAGGAATGAGGTAAAGAACAGGTCGTTGATGAGAATGTCTATCTTCCTGTTGGCGAGATCTTCACTGAAAACCACATCGGCGCCGCTACTCCCCGTACAACCTGCTAAAAGGAGCAGAGGCCATAATAGGAGGAGCGCGCGTGTTGTCCTGTGTCTCATCATTGATCTGTTTATTCAGTTGTGTATGGGGGCTATCACCGCGTAGAAGTCACCCATCACACATCTCAAAGATATTTTTTCCGCCTCCTGCACAGTGAGGTTACTCATCCATGGAACCCTTTTTGTGGTATCGGCACCCTTGCCGCCATTATTGTATTCCATGTATCTGGTTGTTTTTTCGTTCACCGGGTTGCGCCAGTTGTCCCAGCCCAGTGGGTTAATCTCCTCCGGCAGCTCGCAGTGCATAAAGAGTGTCATGGCAAAGGGTCGCCAGGGGCGTCCCAGATAGACCGAGGTCACCTCCTCTGCAGCCGTGATCTTACAGTGATTGAATATATAGCCGAACGCCACATCCCGGGGTGTGCTGGCCGCAGTGATGTATGAGTTTTTCTTGCAATGGATACGGCAGTTTTCAAACCAGGCGGTGGAGGAACCGAAGATAAAGTCGGTGGTGCCTTCAATATAACAGTCGTGAAAATAAAGCCGGGCCTTTTCCCCTCCCGTGTAAACAGTATCCTGGTTTCCCAGGAGCCTGCAGTTGATCAGCATAATACGGTCCCCCTCTGTATGCAGCGCCACCGCCTGTGCCACCATGGGTGCATTGTTCTCGATGGTGAGGTCCTTCAGCGTGATATCACTGCCTCTGACCTGCAGGGTGTAGGTCTTGAAGGTGCCCATCTGATTGATCAGCGCATGGTCGTTGTGGGTGATGATGGTCTTCTCCCTGTTTTCTCCGGTGATGGTCAGATCGCGGAGATAATCGGGGATGATGATCTTCTCGTAGTAGATACCCTCCTTGACGAAGATGGTGGTGGAGAAATCGGGATCAAAAGCTCTTACCGAGTTGATCGCCGCCTGCAGGGTTGTAAAATCACCATTGCCGGACTGGTCCACCACAATGCGTTTAACCTGTTTCACGTCTGTTTTCCTTGTCTTGCCCGCGTGCACAACGTCAGGGCCCATAAGGTGTGCCACCAGAGAATGGAGGTACACCTCGAGATAGCTGTATCCTTCGCTGTTCAGGTCTGTGGCCTTCCTGCCGGGGAAATTCTCATCGAGCCACCCGTCGGGGATGCCGTCTGAATCGCTATCCCGGTACTCCCTGTAGGTTTTGTACCCCGGCCATCCGCCCACATCTTCCTGGCTGTCGATCAATCCTTTTGTGCTGCCGGCAGAGCCTTCGAAGGTGTAGGATCCCTCTTTCACATCCTGCACGTAGCGTTCATCATGGATATCTCTTTCCAGGGAGCAACCCCCATAGGCCAGCACTTTCTCATACGCTTCATGAGCGGCATCTGTGGTTACCGATGCCAGCGGGAATGCATCATCTGCAAGGATATCTTTCAGTGTCACCTCAGGGGCATACTGTTGAAATGAGCTGCCCATCTCCACAGCAAGGTTGTTCTCTTTGGTTGCTTCACTGTTTCCCTCCAGGATGTTTCCCGAAAGGAAGAACTGACCGTAGATCCCCTCCGGTTGATTATTCTGCCCATTATCCGCATCGGGGTTGATGAATCTTTTTTTTGCGCTGCTGCCGGAAGCGGGTCCCGGTTTGTAGTAGTTGTTGATGATATTGTAGCTTCCTCCTTCAGCGGCATAGATGCTGTTAGCACCCCAGTTGTAGAGCAGGTTGTTCCTGAAATCCACCTTCTCCAGCTCCGGCCGGCCGGAGTAGCGGCTGCCGCAAAAGCGGGGGTTGCGGCTGTCGTTGTGTGCAATCAGGTTATGATGAAAAGAGGCATTCTGACCTCCCCATATACCACCATAACCATGCTTGCCTTTTGTGTGGACCGAGTTGCGCAGGCTCTCCGTGATGAAGCACCACTGCATGGTGAAGTTCCTGTTGTCGTAAAAAGAAGAGTTCTCATCTGTCCCCCAGCTCATGCTGCAATGGTCGATGATGATATTTTCGTGGCCTATCCCTGAGAGGGCATCTACCGCCCTTCCCTCTCTGTCGCCGAGGCGAAAACGGAGAAAGCGGATGATCACATTGTCTGTACTGATCACCGTTTCAAAGTCGCTGATACAGATACCGTCTCCGGGTGCCGACTGTCCCGCGATGGTCAGATCGCCATTGTTGATCTTCAACGGGCTTTTGAGCTCAATCAGTCCCGATACCTTAAAGAGGATGGTGCGGGGGCCTTTTTTTCTGATGGCCCATCGCAGGGTGCCTTCCTCCTCTGTATCATCGAGAGAGGTGACATAGAGTACTTTTCCGCCCCTGCCGCCGCTGACATACTTCCCCGCGCCCTCTGCCCCGGGAAAGGCGGGCGTTTGTGCGGAAACACTGGTCGATATCAACAGCAGTGTCAGGATCAATTGCAGAGATACCAGTTTTATTCTCATAGGGCAAAGGTTGTTATTTTCTTTTACTTATCCAACAAAATGCTGACCATAATAAAGGGGCCTACAGCCTTGGGGTCGTCGTTCCTCACCGGCTCGGAGATATAGTAGCTGAAGCTGCCATCACGGTAATTTTTCTCTCCTCCCAGCCCGGCGACGGAGCAGACATCGGTGACAGAGATGGTGCCGTCACCGTTCTCCCTGATAAATCTTTCCACGAACTGATCGTATGCAGTAGCCCCCTTCCCGGCAAATGTTTCAGGCAGATACCCTTTTTGTGCTCCTTTCACCCAGGAATAGATGAACATGATGGAGCCGGACGATTCAAGGTAGTTACCCTCTCTCTCTGTCAGGTTGGTCACCTGGTACCACATCCCTGTCTCCGGGTCGCGATATTTCTCCACAGCTGTGGCGATCCTGTGCAGGATGGCGATGATCTCCTCCCGCTGTGGGTGATCTGCCGGCATGTATTCGAGCACATCCACCAGCGCCATCATGTACCATCCGATGCTTCTCGACCAGAAGTGGGGCGACCTGCCCGTCACGGGATCAGCCCACCGTTGTTCACGGCTCTCATCCCAGCCGTGATAGAGAAGTCCCGTCTCCTCATCGATCAGATCCTGATACGCTGTGGTGAGCTGTAATGCCACTTCGTCGAACAGTGCCGGCTCGTTGAAGGTCTTACCATACTCTGCCAGGAACGGACAGGCCATATAGAGACCATCGAGCCATACCTGGTGCGGGTAGATTTGCTTGTGCCAGAAGCCACCGTTGGAGATGCGTGGATGGGTCTCCATCTGGCTTCTCAGCAGCTGCAACGCTTTCAGGTATTTGGGGTTCGCTGTTTTTTCGTAGATGGGAAACAACATCTTCCCGGGATTGATATGATCAATGTTATACCTCTCCAGACGATAGGTCTGGATGGCTCCATCGTCGTTAATCATGGTGTCGGCGTAGTTCTCGGCATAAGTAAAGTATTGCTCATCGCCTGTTTTCTCAGACACCTGAATGAAAGCCTGCATCTCCAGCCCATGCGTGTAGTTCCACTTGATCTTATCCTGAAAATCGATCATCCAGCTCTCGGGGTTTCGCCTCATCTCCGAATCGGCCATCCTCATATAGTTGGGCTCCCGCCCCGGTGCCGTTTTGTTGGTGCAGTGCGTGAGAAAGGCTATGATTATCAATAAGAGTATAAATCCTTTTTTCATTTCCGGTAATTATTTAATTAAACAGATCAGTTCGTTCATCTGTTGCTTTTTGATCTCCTGAATAAAAAATGTAGCTACTGCCCTTGCTCCCTCTTCGTTGAAGTGTGTGTTATCGTTCAGGCCCCCGGGATGGAGGCGGCTCACACCGGGGGGCAGATGATGAAAGAAAGCTTTCGAACCCTCCACGCCGGCTTGCTGCAACCATGCTGATGTGATCTTTTCCAGATCTATCAGAGGGACATTTTCCTGTCTAGCTACTGAGCGGATGATATCGGGATAATCTCCGTGCGTGGGAACCAGCTTCCCGTTTTCATCGAACTTCCGGCGTGCCACTGAGGTACAGAGCACGGGATGGGCCCCCCTGGCTTTCACCTCATTGACAAATGCGACGAAGTTCAACCTGAACTGTACCGGGTTGGTGTAGCTTTTTTTGGTGATCACCTCGTCGTTATGGCCGAACTGGATGACGACGATATCGCCGGGTGAGCTGTTTTCAATCAGCTCTGTCCATAACCCCTCCTCGATGAAGGTGCGCGTGCTGCGTCCGTTGCGGGCATAGCTGATCACCTGCCCCTTGTCAGAGATCAGCTCAGGAAGCAGTTGTCCCCAGCCTCTTTCACGGTTGACCTCTTCAAAGAGTTCCCCTGTGATCGTATCACTCCCGCTTTTGAATAGTGGCTTGTCGGCCATGGTAGAGTCTCCCGCCATAAGTATCTTAACCTGTTCCCGCTCCATGCCGGAGAGGGATAGTATCAGCAAAGAAATCAAAATAAGCTGAAGCTTCATCATGGTCAACAATTTATTAACTTACTTATCTTCATTGAAAATTACCTGTTTCATATCCACATCAGGGGTTATCTCCACAAGATCCTCTGAAAGAGCGGTGAAGGACATACCGGCTGTTTTCGCTCCTTCAATCTCAATCATCTTTTCTGATGATCCCTTGTTGAAGCCGAGCCCTTCACTGTTGAAGTTCTTCACGTTGTGGAATTGAAAGGCAGGCCCCTCATCAGCTAGCACCGTCACATTTTTGAAACTTATATCTGTCGATTCTGATAGCTCTGCACCGTAGCGGGAGGTGATAAAAGCATTCTCAAGGTTGATATTTGCGATGTTCATCTCGGGCAACCCGTTGAAGAACATCGCCCTGCGTGCGTTCCGTGATACCAGGTTCTTCACGTAGATGTTTCTGAACAGTGGTGTCTTCTCCGTGACCTGATGTAGTTGTTCATCTGTGGGGGTGGTGTCACCGTCGGCCAGCGATTCCGAGGCCGATTTGCCACCATAGTAGAGGTCAAACAGGAATGAGTCGGTAGTAATATTAAACATGTAGATGTCAGAGATATAGATATTTTCTACCACCCCGCCGCGACCACGGTTGCTTTTGAAGCGTAAGCCTACGTCTGTTCCCAGGAACTGGCAGTTCTTCACCGAGATATTGCGTACATCACCCGACATCTCACTCCCCACGATAAATCCTCCGTGGCCATGAAACACCTTGCAGTTATCCACGATCAGGTTCTCCGTCGGCCGGCCGCGGCGTCTGCCGTCTTCATCCTTCCCCGACTTGATGCAGATGGCATCATCACCCACATCGAACAGTGAGTTCACAATGATGGAGTTGACGCATGACTCAAGATCGATTCCATCGCCATTTTGCGAATAGCTGGGATTACGCACTATGATCCCGTCAACGATCACATTCTCACACATCAACGGATGGATATTCCATGCCGGTGAGTTCTCGAAGAGCACGCCCTGCAGATAGAGATTCCTGCATTCAATAAAACTGACCATCACCGGTCGCAGAAAATCCCTGATCGCCATCCACTCATCCTCCGTCATCTCCTGTCGGGGTACGTTCATGTCGCTCATCTCATGTCCCTTGAGTGATGCTGCCGACGGGAACCAGTAGTTATCGCCACGAACGACTCCTCCCGAAGCGACTACCTTCTTCCAATGGCTTTCGGTGACTTTCTCCTTCTTCAGCGGTCGCCATGCTTCCCCTGATCCGTTAATGGAACCTTCACCCGTGATTGCTATATTCTCCAGATTTCGGCCTGAGATGGGTGACTGGCAACGTCGGGTATCGAGCCCTTCAAAGACTGTTTCTACCAGCGGGTAGAGATTGAAATCGGGCGAGAAGAGTATCAAAGCCCCTTTTTCGAGATGCATGTTGATGTTGGACCGGAACACTATGGGGCCGGTAAACCAGACACCTTTCGGAACGATTAAAATGCCTCCCCCTTTCTCAGATAGGTCCTGTATGGCATCTGCAAATGCAGCTGTATTGAGCGTGATCCCATCAGGGTTACCTCCGAAATCCAAAAGATTGACACGCTTGTCAGGAAAAGTCGGAATCTCAATCTTTGGCATCCCAAAGGGGAGATCACTGTATAGATAGTCATATTTGTATGAAGAATTATCTGTCTGTTTGTTGCTACATGAGATGATAACAAAGGCAAACAGGATTAATTGCGATATTTTTTTCATTTATTACTAAAGTTTTCATGTCAATAACATAATCTGTTTAAGCCACCCCCCCCTTAAAAAAAGGGTGACCTAAACAGATTGAGAGAGCTTTGGTTATTTCACCCAACGGGGGTCACCCGTCTCTTTGGCTTTCAACAATTCGTTCGTAACCGTGAAATCACCATTGGCTGCATCCACGAATCCGGGATCTTCACTGCCGGCAGAGTCATCATAGAATTTTGAAGAGCTCCCTGAAGCTGAGAAGAGGTTCGGCGCGTTGAAGAAGTTATTTCCTCCGAACGTGGGTGAAGGATCAGTGTTGTTCTGATTGGTGAAGATGGCAGCTGTTTCTGCCACGATGTTGTTGGTGAAGGTGATCTTATTCTCCTTGAACCGAACGTAGAACAACCGCTTGGATGAACTGTTGCAGACACCATGGAGGGTGTTGTGATCTACCAGGATGGTGGAGGTCATCCCAGGAAATGCAGATGATGCGTCATCATAACGGATCAGATCCCTTCCTGCAGCACTGTTATAGATGGAGTTGTTGGTGAGCGTCAGGCTGTTGTATGCCCCCTTTCGTGAGTCCATAAAGTCTCCGCCATCACACTGAATATTGTATATCAGGTTGTTATGAAAGGTGATTGATTCCACGAGCGATGCTACGTTGAGATAAAATACACCCTTCACGAAGTCACGGATTTCGGAATTTTCCACCCTCAAATCACCATAGGTTACATCTGCGGTGTTAAAGACAATACCCTGTCCCTGTAAAGCACCGCCGTCGAGGGTTACATCTTTCAGCAGCAGTCCGGCTCCCTCTTCCAGTGAGATGTAACCGCTCAGTACCGGCTTATCGTAGGGGTAGACACCCTTGATCTCGATGGATTTGTTCACCACAAACATGTCGCCTGCACCGTAAGTACCCGGGAAGAGGGCGAAGGCATCGCCGTCGCCGGCAACAGCCAGCATTGAGATAAAGTCATCTTCGGGATATACAGGTATGGCATTACCCAGGTCCACGAGGGTCATGAACTCCAGTATGCCTCTCACTTTTTGTCCGTTGCGCAGTGTTGCCGTGTAGGTGGTCTCACCGGTGAGCCCTTCTATGGTTGCACTGCCTGCAGCGATCTCAGCAGTTGTTACCGTGTGTGTGATGCCTCCCGGTTCGAGTGTGATGCTCGTGAGTGTTCTTCCAGGTATCCATCGCAGTGTGACCGCTGTTGCTTTCAGATCACCATCCTCGAAAGGAAGGTAGATATTCTCTGTCCCCGTCTTAAAATAGACCCCGCTCCACTTCGAGTCGGTATCACCAGCGGTAACCGATTTAATACGTACGGAGTACTGTGTCTCTCCATCCAGGTCGCGGATGTAAAAAGGAAGCTGGTCACCTGTGACGCCATCGATCTGCCTGACCGGTGTTCCGGCAAAAGTTAGGCTGTCATCGGCAAACACCTCCAGGGAGTAGGACGCTACCTCCTTATTGAGCTTCCAGCTAAGACGTGCGTCGGTCCTGTTAATCACAAATGCTTCGATACCGATAGGTGAGAAGAGTCTCTCATAGTCGATCGATGTCAGCTCTTCTGCCCGGTCGTCCGTACAGCTGACGTTGAAAACAGCTGTCGCCATGAAGACGAAAAGGGCAATATATATGTTTCGTTGTAGTTTCATAGGATTAATTCGTTAATTGTCCGTTACTGCTGTCAATAAATGTCTGCCAGATAGGCCAGAACTGATTCTGATCAGGGTCTTTCTGATAAAGTGCATTGATCAGTTCAGGTGTCAGATCATCCGGATCAAACCAGGTGGTGCTGCCCTCGTAGTTGAGGCTTGTTCCTATCTCGTCGCTATCTCCGTGGTTTAATCCGTAGATGATCAATGTTTCGTTGTCATCACCGATTTTATGGTACAATTTCTCCGGCAGATCGGCATAAGGCCCTTCCCGGTTGATTAGTTGTGTCATCTTGGTCTTTGCTTCGTCCAGTTTTGTTTTCAACATGTTCCAGCGAATAAGATCAGCCTTGCGCAGGCTCTCACCGGCAAACTCAAGTGCACGCTGGTCGACGATAGCATTGAAGAAGGTCTCCTTGCTTGCTGTGGCCGCTGCCATATAGGCTGTCACCTTTGCTGGCGGAAGAGCCCTGTCAAGGATCGGCTTGAGGTATTGTGCTGCATTGGCCGGACCTTCCAGATCATTGACAGCCTCGGCTGCCATCAGGTATACATCAGCCAGACGCAGATATTGCCAGTTGATACCATCATCATTGGTAGAGGTCACCCTGCGGTTCATCCACTCATAACGCAGTTTTCCGAAGCACCAGTTATCGATGCTCCTGAGTTGCTGGTGACTGGGGTTGGAGTTGGACCATTCATAAGGTACACAGGTAACGTCTCTGCGCAGATCCTCCACATCATAATCATAAAAAAGGTAGGGTAGTGGTCCGTTTGTTCCTCCCCTGTTCTGGGCAGTATACTGGTCCACAGCCCTGTGTTGTACACCCAGCGTAAAGAGCACACGGCCACGGCCGGCGGAGAAGGGTATCTCCCAGAGTGATTCATTGCCTGCAGCCACATTATCCTCACATAACAACCTGAAATTTTGCTCGAAGGAACCCAGCGTGTTGGTACCCTGTTGTATCACCTCAATCGTTTTCTCTTTGGCCAGGGCATACATCTTGTCGACGCTCAGCTCGGGGTCGTTGCTGCGACGTACACCATCGGCCCTTTGTGAATAACCACCGGCATACAGTGCGACACGTGCCATCAGCCCTTTGACAAAGGCTTTGTTCACCCTTTCGGTGCTGGCGGTGACAGCTGTTTCGTTGGGCCATGCCACCAGCTCTTCAGCCTCATCCAGATCGGCCAGCAGCTGCTTGTATATGATATCGCGATCAGATCGGGGTAGATACAGAGTCTCGGTTGTGATTGGTTCAAACCGTGCGGGCACATCACCCCACGCTTTCACCAGGTCGAGATAGATCACTGACCTCAATGTGAGTGCTTCGCCCAGCAGTTGAGCCATTCTCGGATTCTCTTCCACGTCGCCGAAGTCACGCAGCCCTTCGATGGCCTTGTTGGCCCGTTCAATACCCTCGTAGAATTTCGCCCAGGCATTGTTGTCGGTGTTCATCTGTGTATTGCCGGGGGTTGTAGCATAGGTAGAGATCTCATATTTACCCCCGTCGTTCAGTTGCGTGGGGTTGATGCCATTGATCCACTCCACATCGCTGTTGATACCGTAGTATGGTAGAAAGCGTCCACGATAGGAGTTTGTTTCACCAAACGATTGATGGATACCCATCACTGCTCCTTCGGCAAGCGCTTCAATAGAAAGGACTACCGAGCCTTCCGCCGCCGATTTGGAGGGTGCATCCAGATCACAGGAAGTAATGAATACCCCGAGTGATACAACAATCATGCATATATTTATTATTCGTTTCATCTTGTTTTCCTTTTACAGTTAAAAATTCAAATTTACCCCAAATACAAGCTGGCGACTCTTCGGATAAGCAGAGTAGTCGACACCCGGAGAGAGGTTTGTCTTTCTTATCGTAGAGACTTCAGGGTCATAACCGGAATAGTTGGTCCATAATGCGACGTTGTAACCGGTGACATAAAAACGGAGGCTCTCAATCTTCGCTTTTGAGAGGAGTGTTTTTGGTAACGTATAACCCAGCGTCAGGGTGTTCAGACGAAGGAAACTGCCATCTTCCACAGCCCAGTCACTGAAGATCATGCGTGATGTCAGCGGAGACCACATGGTGGTGTTGGCGTTCATCGCAGCCAGTTCCTCAGGATTGTTGCTGATGGTTCCATCCTCACGAAGGTTGGTCCATCGTTCTCCTGGCTCCATGGTAGTGATCATGTTCCTGTACTGATATTTCCCTGTATGGGAGAATTCAATTTTGTTGGCGTTGTAGATGTCGTTGCCATAGCTCCAGTTGAATGCTGCAGCCAGATCGAAACCGTAAAAAGTGGAGTTGAGGGTAAAACCGCCGGTATGTACAGGATTGGCATCACCGATAATCTCCCTGTCATTCACATCCACGATGCCGTCACCATCAAGGTCTCTAAGCTTCATGTTGCCTGGTCTGACATCACCCACGACGCCTGATGTGTTGGCAACACCCTCTTTCAGTAACCATTTACTGGTGGATTCATCATAGCCGGTGAAATCGGATACTTCATATCTCCCGTCGGCCCTGTAGCCGAACATCTGTCCGACGGCACCTCCCGTGGCGATCCAGTAATCGTACCCGATTTCCGAGGAAGCCCAGTAGGTCTCATATCCAAAGTCGTTCATGATGCCCAGGCTCTGGATCTCTGTCTTGTTGAAACCGATGTTTCCGCTCAGGTTCAATGTGAAATTTTTCCTGTTCACTGCATACCAGTTCATAGTCACCTCGAAACCTTCATTCTGGTTTTCGCCCATATTGCGGTATTGAGTGTCATAGCCTGTTCCGGCAACAGGGAACTCAATCAGCAGATCACTGGTCGTGTTCCTGTATGCCTCCAGGGTACCGCTCAATCGTCCTCCCAAAAGGGTGAAATCGAGTCCGATATTTCTTGTGATCGTCGTTTCCCACTTCAGATCGGGGTTTGCCATGATTTTTGAGGGTGCCCAGTAGTTGTTGAAACCGTTGATCCATGAAGTGGCCTTCGATTCAAACATCTGTACCAGCTGGCCGGAGGGAATGTTATTATTACCCGCGGTACCATAGCTGGCACGCAGTTTCAGGTCATCGAGCCATGATTTGCTGTTTTCCATGAACGGCTCGGCAGAGATACGCCATGCACCTGCCACCGAGGGGAAGTAACCCCAGCGGTTCTCGGGGCTGAACTTGGAGGAAGCATCAGCACGGAAAGTGGCGCTCAGGAGGTACTTACTTTGATAATCATAATTCATTCGTCCGAAGTATGACAATAACTTGTCATCTTCGTTGTAATAGTTGTCGATGGTGTAGGGGTCACCCTGTGACGATAATCTCCATGCATCCTGCGCAGTGAAGGTTGTGGGAAATCCGTGCACTTCATCTGTAAGTGTGATCCCTTCCCTGATGATGTATTCATGCCCTGCCATCAGGTTCAGGTTATGGTCGTCGCTGAGGTACTTTTCAAAATCGTAGTTCACCGTATTGGTGTTCCTGATGCTCTGCCGTTTTCTGTTTACCAGTCGTATGGCAGGTTTACCCTGATTATCCACAGAAGGATAGTTCTTGATGTAATAGGTTGTCAGGCCCCAGTAGCGCTGATCGCCATCATTCTGTTTGTCCAGGCCTACCTCTGAACGCAGGTGAAGGTTGTCCAGGATCTCCCAGGTGGCGCTGCCGGCCAGATTCAGTCTTGTCTGTGTCTTCTCTCTTGCATTGTCGGTGATCGCTACCAGCGGGTTGTAGAGGTTGCCCAGATCATCGTCATCACTCCCTGCAGAGGCATCGAGGTTTTTTAAGGGTATGGGGGTATAAATCACTGAATATTTCAACCTCTTATCGGTATCAAGCGTACTTGTGGCATCGTTGGCACCGCCACCATTTATATCAGTATTGGAATAGCGTGCCGAGAAATCGAGTGTTATTCTGTCGGTCGCTTTATTCTTCAGCTTCAGGCTCAGACTGTTCCTCTTGTAGTCGGAGTCCTCCATGATGGCCTTATCTGACAGATGCGAAAAATTGAAAGCATAGGTCATTTTTTCACTTCCGCCGTTCAGGCTGAGGCTGTGGTTCATCGAACTGCCTGTTCTTCCGAAGGTAAGGTCCTGCCAGTCGTTATAGGGTATATTCCTATAGAGATCGATATCCTGGTAGTTGCCGAAAAAGGAGTTGTAGTTCTCAATGGCATCGTTACTTTTAAGTGCCGCCAGCTCATATTGCCAGCTGGCATAATCGTATGGGGATAACACATCGAGCGTTTTCGCTATCTTCTTAATGCCGAAGTAGGCATTGTAACTAAGTTTTAATTTTCCCGCCTGCCCCGATTTGGTTGTCACGATCACCACACCGTTGGCACCGCGTGATCCGTAGATGGCAGTGGAAGAGGCATCCTTCAGCACGTCAATGGACTCGATGTCGGTAGGCGGTATGTCGGAGATCGTACTTACAGGGAAACCATCCACTATAAAGAGGGGATCGTTACTCTGTGTGATAGAACCACCTCCGCGTACACGAATTCTCATCTCTGCGTCGGGAGAACCTTCGGTGGTTAACACCTGCACACCGGCCATTTTACCGGTGATGGCCTCCACGGCCGATGCTACCGGCACAGCGGAAATCGTTTCGGCATTAACCGATGATACTGAGCCGGTAAGGTCTCTCTTTCTCACCGTCCCATATCCGATCACCACCACTTCATCCAGGCTGGATACATCTTCTTCCATCGTGATGTTCACTACACTACCGGTGATGGGGACCTCAATCTCCTTCATCCCGATATAGGAAACATGCAGTGTGGTTGCGGAAGAGGGGACAGACAAAGAATAGTTACCATTCAAATCGGTAGCCGATCCAATGCTTGTGCCTTTCACCATTACATTCGCACCAATTATCGGGTCACCCCAATTGTCTCTTACAACTCCCCGAATTGTCCTTTCCTGAGCTATCATACTCAGAGAACAAAACAGAAGTAGCAGTAAACCGATTGTTACTTTCAGTTTCTTTCCAGATTCGTTCATATTTGTCATGTTTGTTTAAGTTAAGTAATTATTTGATCAATAATTTTTAAGAGATCGTTTCATCTTAATTCATTCAAGGTTTCCATTTCCATTTCAAATTCATTCATTTTTTAGAAGGGTTAAAAATACGTTAACAATCATGTGTTATCAATGTCTTTTGCATTTACATTTGCAGAGACCATCCATCGTCCTGCTCCATATCTGTTACAATGTTAATCTGTTTCTTTTTAAAGAGAGGCGATAAATTGGTTTTTAAAGGGTGATGAATTGTTTTATGGGCCTACTAAGGATCCGGAAAAGGTAAATAATTGTATATTTGTGCTATATATAAATGATTGAATAGCGTTGTTATATTTTAACTGTCGGTAACACCGCTTCACGCTATTTGCTGCAAAGAGAGAATAATAGTTGATCGATGATGTATCAGTAGGATGCCAGCGAATGAATGAAAGAGAATTGAAATCAGGCATATTACTTCTTGTCTTTTTATCCGGTGCACTCATGCTCAGGGCGCAGCCTGAAGCCTACTTTGTGCATTACGGTTCTGAAGACGGGCTCCCGCAACACACCATCACCGATATCCTGCAGGATAGAAATGGTTTTATGTGGTTCAGCACCTGGGACGGGTTGAGCAAATTCGACGGGTACACCTTTACCACCTATCATCTTCCGTCGAGCAACACGGTAGAATCCAACAGCAGCAGAATAGATCATCTTTATGAGGACAAATACAACAATATATGGACCCTCTCGTATGATAATCAGGCCTATCTGTTTGATGTACAGACAGAATCATTCCTGGGAACCAATGCGATTGAAGATTTCAGAGATCACTCTTTCGCCGCTTCTCAGATTATACCCATGAAAAGCGGCAGAGTGTGGCTTTTATCTGAAGAAGAGGGCTGCATCTCCATCAACGACTCTCTTTACAATACAACCCATTTCAACACGCTTAAGCTTAACCTGA
The DNA here is from genome assembly GCA_015478855.1 of Proteiniphilum sp. Classification (GTDB taxonomy): domain Bacteria; phylum Bacteroidota; class Bacteroidia; order Bacteroidales; family Dysgonomonadaceae; genus Proteiniphilum. The sequence goes on along the minus strand of JADMKJ010000021.1, from coordinate 164,330 downwards.
CTGACAACGGTGTCAATTCAATCTATGAAGATAACCAGCTCAACTCCTGGATACTCACCAATGGTGGATTGACATTAATACCCTCGCACGGCTCCGGACCTGTTTTTTATTTTCATCCCTCCTCCGGAAGCAGTCTGAAAGAGAAAGTTCCATTTTTTACCGTCATTGAATCAGGTGATGAGTTATGGTTTGGCTCAGACAATGGTGTTGTCTGGAAATATGATCAGATCAGCGGTGGTTTCAGTCAGCTTCCCACCGGAATCAATTCTGATATAGTCTCGATCAGAGAGTTATCTTCCGAAAAAATGGTGATTGTGTCTAATCTGAGCGGATTTGTTATTTATAACACATATGATGGCAGCATGGAGTATTACAACAGTCAGACGCTGCCAAATATGAAAAGCGACAGGATTTATACCTGCTATATAGATCATTCAAAAAATATATGGTTTGAGACTGAGCGGCTGGGTGTCTCCAGATTCAATCCCTACAGTAAATCGTTTATCCATTTTACACCATTTATAGAAAGCACAGAGACAAGTGTTTTTCCACCTAACTTCTTTATCTTTGAAGATAACGAAGAGCGGTTGTGGGTACATCCCAGAGGTGGCGGCTTCTCCTTATATGATCAGACCGAGGATGCTTTGATTCCCTTTTACAATGAGCCATTTTCCCCGGAATGGATGTTCTCCAATATGATGCACTCCGCCTATTCCGACAGACAGGGTAATCTGTGGATGTGTACCCGTTCGCACGGACTGGAGAAGGTGATTTTTTATGACGACACCAAGTTCAAATCGATTCTGTTGAACGACAATGTGAATTCAACCATCGGTAATGATGTCCGTCCCATTTTCGAGGATTCTTTCGGTAATATATGGGCTGCGACGAAAGACGGGAAGATTCATCTCTATGATGCCGACATGAATGAAAAGGGTTTCCTCAACAACAGGGGAGATGTTGGAGATGGTACACCCCTGGAAGGGATTGCCTACTGCATCACGGAGGATTCGGAAAATAATATCTGGATAGGTACGAAGGGTGAGGGTGTTTACAGGCTGACAAGGAGAGAGAGTGAAAATAGTTTTGACATTCTACATTTCAGGAACGACCCGGAGGAGATCTACTCGTTAAGTGATGATAATGTCTATTCTATTTTCGAAGATCAAAACAGGAACATCTGGATTGGTACTTTCGGCGGTGGAGTCAATCTGATTTTATATGGTGATAAGGAGAGTAGAGTGATCAATCATCGGAATGAACTCACAGGTTATCCTTTTCACCTTGGTGACCAGGTAAGGATCATCACGGCAGATAAGTATGGGAATATATGTATGGGTACAACGCTGGGGTTTATCATGTTTGATGCTGATTTTAAGAAACCCGGGGACATTGATTTCAGGTTGTATGTAAGAAGTAAAAACGACCAGCGTTCCATCGGCGCAAATGATATTATCGATATCTTCACCACACAATCGGGAGATACATTTATCGGTACCTTTGGCGGAGGAATCAGCAAAATTGAGAAGACTGACAGCCTTGGATTTCCTGTTGCTTTTCAAACGTACGGAACTGCACACGGCCTGCCTTCCAACATCATTCTCTCGCTGCAGGAGGATCACAGAGGCAATTTATGGGTTGGCAGTGAAGGGGGGCTCACCAAGTTCAACCGCAGGGAGCAGACATTTGAGAATTTCAGTGAGATCAAGCGTCTGATGAAACGGTATAACTTTTCTGAAAACTCCCGTTTCCGGTTGCGTGATGGAAGAATGCTCTTCGGTTATTCTCACGGGATGGTTATTTTTAATCCTGAGAACGTGAAGAACAATACGTTCACTCCCTACCTTGCACTTGTTCAATTCAGGTTGTTTAACCGCAATCTGCCTATCTCACCTGAAGGACCACTTAAGCGGAACATCAACCAGATAGATAAACTGGTGCTGAAACATAATCAGAACTTCATCGGTATTGAGTTCGCCGCACTTGATTATATCGACCCGGAAAATATTTTATACACCTATAAACTGGATGGTTTTGACAAAGAGTGGATCTATGCCGGTAATCAACGTGCAACCAACTATACGAACCTGTCGAGAGGGAAATATCTGTTTCGTGTGAAATCGACCAACAGCGACGGTGTATGGGCAGAGAATGAGCGCACACTCGCTATTGAGGTTCTGCCTCCTTTCTGGGCTACCGGATGGGCATATCTTCTCTACGTCCTGCTGACGCTCCTGCTGTTGTATTTCACCTTCAGCATATTGTATACTTTTTACAGGATGCGTAATAAAATCATATTGGAGAAACAGGAATCGGAGATCAAAACACGCTTTTTCACCAATATTTCTCATGAGATACGCACTCCGTTGACGATGATCGTCTCACCTATTGAGAACCTGTTGCAGAGTAAAACCACCCCCGATCCGGTAAAGAAACAGCTTGTGCTCGTATCGAAGAATACCAACAGGTTGCTGAATATGGTGAATCAGATACTCGACTTTCAGAAGATGGAGCAGATGCCGCTCACTGTCAGCCGCATCGAGATAGCCCCATTTGTCAAAAATTTGTTCGACAATTACATCAGGAATGCGGAGATTCATTCAATTGATTATCGTTTTGAAAATAGAGTGGGTGATCAGATTATCTGGGCTGATGCCGAGGCGGTTGAGAAAATGGTCGTGAATCTGTTATCCAACGCTTTCAAATACACACCTCCCGGAAGATCGATTCATCTCTCTCTCTTTTACGAAAACAGTGATGTGGCCTTACAGATCAGGGATACCGGCATAGGTATATCCAAAGATAAACAGGGGCGGTTGTTCAGACGGTTTGAATCATTTAATGAAGATAAAAGCAAACCGAGTACCGGCATAGGATTATCTATCGTCAAAGAGATGGCGGACAGGCATCGCGCCGTAATCCTGTTTGAAAGTGAAGAGAAGAGTGGCAGCACCTTCACCATTGTATTTAAAAAGGGGACAGCTCACTTTGCATCAGATGTGACCATTGATGATTCGCCCGGAATAGTACGCTTGAGCGAGCCTAAGGGTGATGAGGAAGATATGGAGCGTATTCATTCATTGGGAGAGGAGATCAGTGATCACCCCTGTGTGTTGATTGTTGAGGATGACGATGATCTCCGGCAGTTTGTCCGTTCTATCCTCGAAGGTGATTATGATGTGCATGAAGCATCTGACGGGAAGGAGGGTTTCGAAAAAGCACTGGAGCTGATTCCCGATTTCATCGTGAGCGATATCATGATGCCGGAGGTTGACGGGATTGAGCTACTCAGAAAAGTGCGGGAGAACATTTATACCAGCCACATCCTCTTTTTACTGCTGACTGCGAAAACCACGCTCGACAGTAAGCTGGAAGGTTTTGAGTATGGAGCTGATGAGTACATATCCAAGCCTTTCAGCGTCTCCTATTTCAAGGCGAGAGTGAAGAATCTGTTGTTACGAAGAGGTGAACTGCAGAAATATTACAGAAACAGAGCTGTAGGAAGGTCCAAGACCCTCCAGGATGTGAATGAAGATAAAAACAGGGCGGTGAATGTGAAAGAGATTACGTTCATTGAATCAATCAACGCTTTTATTAAGAAGCATGTGGGAAGCAATGATTTTGTGATTGAAGATCTTGCCGTTGAGATGGGCATGAGTCGCACCGTATTCTTTAAAAAACTGAAAGGTCTCACAGGATTGGCACCGATTGAATATGTCCGGGATATGCTTATGCGACATGCTGCAGACCTGCTGGAGAATGAAGATTACAGCATCAAGGAGGTTTCCTATATGGTGGGTATGAATGATGCCAAATATTTTTCCAAATGTTTCAAGAAGAAGTTTAATATGACCCCCAGTGAGTACAGAAAAAAATATACCAGCATGGGAACTTAACCCGCGTTAGGTAAAAGGTGAGTTCGTTTCTCCGGAATGTCCGTACGTAGATGTGCGAAAATTAAACGAAAAATATCGGTCCGTTTAAAATAATATTTATAACTTTGGGGAGTACAAGATTCTTTCCCACAAAAGTTGTGCTCGAGAACAGTGAAATGCAAACCGGAGAGTATTCATTAATTAATTTAAACTCTATGCAAAGTTTTATACATGAAAACTTTTTGCTTCAGACTGAGGCAGCCAGAGAGCTGTATCATGAACATGCAAAAAATCAACCCATCATCGACTATCATTGTCATTTAGATCCCGGATATATAGCAAACGACCACAAGTTTGATAATCTCGGTCAGCTATGGCTTGAGGGTGATCATTATAAATGGCGTGCGATGCGTACTAATGGTATAGATGAGAACTACTGTACCGGCAAGGAGAGCTCCGATTGGGAGAAATTTGAGAAATGGGCGGAAACGGTACCTTACACCATGAGGAACCCTTTGTACCACTGGACTCACCTTGAGCTGAAGTCCGGCTTTGGTGTCGACAAGCTGCTTCATCCTGGCTCAGCAAGGGAGATTTACGACGAATGTTCTGCGAAGCTGCGAACACCTGAATACTCCGCCCGTGGACTGATGAAGAAATTTGATGTAAGGGTGGTCTGTACCACCGACGATCCGGCAGATAACCTGGAGCATCACCTCTCACTGAAAAATGAGGGCTTCGGAATTAAGGTGCTCCCCACATGGCGCCCCGATAAAGCGATGGCGGTGGAAAATGCTGCTGCTTATCGTGCTTATCTGGAGAAGTTATCTGACGTATCGGGGGTGACAATCACCAGGTTCAGTGATCTGATTGAAGCATTGCGCAGCCGTCATGACTTTTTTGCCACTGTGGGCTGCAAGCTCTCCGATCATGGTATCGAAGAGTTTTACGCTGAGGAGTATACCCAAACAGCAATTGAACAGATTTTCGATAAGGTCTGTGGTGGCAGAGAGCTGAACAGGGAAGAGGTGTTGAAGTTCAAGTCGGCGATGCTCTATGAGGGTGCACTGATGGACTGGGAGAAAGGGTGGACCCAGCAATTTCATTATGGTGCCATACGTAATAACAACACCAGACTATTCAATAAGCTGGGTGCCGATACCGGCTTTGACTCGATCGGTGATTTTACAGTTGCAAAAGCAATGAGTCGCTTCTTCGATCAGCTGGACAGGGACAACAGGCTGGCAAAGACAATCATCTACAACCTCAATCCCGGAGACAATGATATGATCGCCACCATGATCGGTAATTTCCAGGATGGATCAGTTGCCGGCAAGATTCAGTTCGGCTCCGGCTGGTGGTTCCTCGATCAGAAAAGCGGCATGGAGGCACAGCTGAACTCTCTCTCGAATCTGGGGCTTCTGAGCCGGTTTGTAGGGATGCTCACCGATTCGCGCAGCTTCATCTCCTACCCGCGACATGAATATTTCCGCCGCATCCTCTGTAACCTCATCGGCAACGATGTGGAACAAGGACTGTTGCCTTCCTCGGAGATGGCCTTCCTTGGAGAGATGGTAGAGAACATTTCGTATAATAATGCAAAAAATTTCTTTAAGTTTTAACTGCGTCAGATAAATAGGGCAAAAAAATCATCAATTATAGGCAGATGATGGTTGCCTGATTCATTTACCACAATAATAAATCATATGAAACTAGGAAAACAGAGTATCGGAGTAGGCGATCGTTTCACTCATCAGGGAGCAGCTCAGTTGAGAGCCATCATGAAAGCGAATGAAAAAGGGTTGGATATCAGTCCCGTATGGAATAAATCCAATAGAGAGCATATCTATGTAGGTACCGAGCCGGCAGATACACGCAACGAGGCTGATACTGCAGTGAAAGCATTGAACTACAATGGGAACTATTTTGTTGATGCCGATCATATCAATCTCACCACCGTAGCGAAATATGTAGAAGTGTCGGACTTTTTCACACTTGATGTGGCCTCATTCATTGGTAAAGAGAGCAGCAGGGAAGAGGTGGATGCTTTTGTTGCTTCCTGTGAAAAATATATGGGAGAGATGCAGATACCCGGCTTAGAGAGTCCACTGAAGGTGACGGCTGCATTATTACAGGATGTTGCGGACAAATTTCTTGCAGCTACACAACACGCATCAGAGATTTATGCTTATCTGAAGAAAGAAAAAGGTGAAGGCAATTTCATTACGGAGGTCTCAATGGATGAGGTGGAGTCGCCGCAGACACCTGTAGAGATGCTCTTTATCCTGAAAATGCTTGCCGACAAGGGTGTTCCTGTACAGACGATCGCACCCAAATTTACCGGTCGCTTCAACAAGGGTGTCGATTACGTGGGTGACCTAGATCAGTTTGCGATTGAATTTGAAGAAGATGTGTTGGTGCTCGATTTCGCAGTGAAGGAGTTCGGACTTCCTGAAGAGCTGAAACTAAGCGTTCACTCGGGAAGTGATAAGTTTTCCATCTATCCCATCATGGCAGATGTGATCCTGAGGTACGACAAGGGTCTCCATTTGAAAACAGCAGGTACAACATGGCTTGAAGAGGTGATCGGATTAGCAGTGGCAGGTGGTGAAGGCCTTGAGCTGGCGAAGAAGATTTACGAGAACGCTTATAACCGTCAGGAGGAGCTGTGTGGTCCCTATGCCGATGTGATCAATATAGACGGATCCAAACTACCAACTGTGGAAGAGGTGAATGGCTGGAGCAGTGAGAAGTACGCCAACACGCTGCGTCATATCCCGGAACAACCCGACTACAATGCCAACTTCCGTCAGTTGATTCATGTGGCTTATAAAGTGGCTGCAGAGATGGGCAGTGATTATACGCGCCTGCTTGTGAAGTATGCCGATGTAATTGGCGCCTGCGTGGAGGAGAATATCTATGAAAGACATCTGAGAAGATTATTTACCATTTAATGAGCATCCTATGTACGAATTATTTGATATAAAGAACAAAGTGATCGTCATTACAGGTGGTACCGGTGTCCTGGGCACCACCATGGTGGAATACCTGGCGGCGCATGGTGCGAAGGTGGCTGTGCTGGCAAGGAATAAAGAGAAGGGTGACCAGTTGATTGAAAGGGTCAAATCGGTCGGCGGTGAGGCGATGTTCCTTCAGACCGATGTCTCTGACGAGGCCGTGCTGAAGCAGAACGCCCTCGATATTGTGGCGAAATATGGCCGTATTGATGTGCTGATCAATGGTGCCGGAGGGAATATGCCCGGTGCTACCATCGGCCCCAAAAGTAGTATTTTCGATCTGAAGATGGATGATTTCCGCAAGGTGGTCGACCTGAATCTGATGGGAACGGTGATACCTTCCGTGGTTTTTGCGGAGTATATGGTGAGGGAGAATAAAGGGAATATCGTGAATGTCTCCTCAGCGTCGGCGTTGAGACCGCTGACCCGTGTTGCGGGGTATGGTGCGGCGAAAGCAGCTGTCACCAATTTCACCAAATATTTGGCGGGAGAGCTGGCGTCCAAGTTCGGCGAGGACTTTCGTGTGAACGCCTTGTGTCCGGGCTTCTTCATCACTGAGCAAAACAGGGCGCTGCTCACCAACCCTGACGGCTCTTATTCAGACAGAGGAAACACCATTATTGCCCATACACCTTTCCGTCGTTTCGGTAATCCTGAAGACCTCCTGGGAACACTGCACTATCTGGTCAGCGATGCCTCACGGTTTGTGACCGGTACGGTGGCCATCGTAGATGGTGGTTTCGATGCCTTTAGTATTTGAATCAGCGGTCAGTTTTCAGCTTTCAGCTCTCAGCAGACAGCTAAATATCGAATCAACAAATTATCGAATCAACAAATCAATTAAACATGTCGCTCGAATTAAAACAAAATTGCAAATATGCACTGGTAGTACCAACCAGCATGGGTGTACGGATCACACCGGTGAATGCTCAACCCGTACAGAGCTCTAATTTATTCCAGATGCAGGCTACCAGCGCCGAAACGAATGTGGCCAGCATCTCCTCTTACCTGGGCCTTCCGGTAAAGGTGTTGACCACCTTTGTAAAGGAGAGCCCGATCGCTGCATTCATCAAAGCCGATCTGCGTGCACGACACATGGAATATGAAGGTCCTGAGGTGCCACAGGGTAATCCCTGGGGCTACCGCCATCAGTTCAACATCGCCGACAGTGGCTTCGGACTGCGAGGTCCCCGCGTACAGAACGATCGTGCGGGTGAGGTGGGCAGAACCCTGAGCGTGAAGGATTTTGACCTCGAGCGTATCTTTGGCCAGGAAGGTGTGCAGATCGTACATCTCTCCGGTTTGATAGCGGCACTGTCGTCTGACACCAGTCACTTCTGTCTGGAGATAGCCCGTTTTGCCAAAAAGCATGGCACACTTATTTCCTTTGACCTGAACTACAGGGCCACATTCTGGAAGGGTAGAGAGAAAGAGCTGAGTGATGCGTTCCGGGAAATCGCTTCCCTCTCCGACATCCTTATCGGCAACGAGGAGGATTTCCAGCTCTGCCTGGGTATTGAAGGGCCCAAAGCGGGGGGTGAGAATATAGGAGATACCATGGATGCCTTCAAGGGGATGATTATGAATGCACAAAAAGCATTTCCGCATGCGTCTGTTTTTGCCAACACATTGCGTGAAGTGATCAGCGCCAATGAACATCTATGGGGTGCAATCGTTTATGAAAACGGGAACTGGTATGAAGCCCCCCTGCGCAGGATCAACGTGATGGATCGTATTGGTGGTGGTGACGGTTTTGTAGGAGGGCTGCTCTACAGCATCCTGAAGGGTATGGATCCCGAAAAATGGATCCAGTTTGCCTGGGCGAGTGGTGCACTGGCAACCACCTTCCTTACCGACTATGCGCAGCCTGCCGATGAGGAGGTGATCTGGAGCATCTGGAAGGGTAATGCCCGCGTAAAGAGATGATTTGATCATGGGCTATTCGGACAAATAGGAGAAACGTTGTTGAATAGATTGATAGATTGGAGGTAATAGCCTTCGTCCTGAAATAAAAATTGATTTATAATAATATGAAAGAAAAAGCAGATATTGGATTGATCGGACTGGCCGTGATGGGCGAGAATCTGGTTTTGAACATGGAGAGTAAAGGATACACTGTGGCTGTCTTTAACAGAACAGTTGCCAAAGTAGATCAGTTCCTCGAAGGAAGAGGAAAAGGGAAAAACTTTATTGGTGCCCACTCACTGGAGGAGTTCGTAGCTTCCATTGAGAGACCACGTAAGGTGATGATGCTGGTGAAGGCCGGCAAGCCGGTGGATGACTTCATCGAGCTGCTGCTGCCATTGTTGGAGCCGGGCGACATTATCATCGACGGTGGCAACAGCCACTTCCCCGACAGCATCCGCAGAACGAAATATGTGGAAAGCAAAGGTTTGCTCTATGTGGGTACAGGCGTCTCCGGAGGTGAGGAGGGCGCACTCAAAGGCCCTTCGATGATGCCGGGTGGTTCACCCGAAGCATGGGCGCATGTGAAAGAGATATTCCAGGCTGTCTCAGCCAAGGTGGACGGGGGCGTACCCTGCTGCGACTGGGTGGGTGAGAACGGTGCAGGCCACTTTGTGAAGATGGTGCATAACGGTATTGAGTATGGCGATATGCAGATCATCAACGAAGCATATCACCTGATGAAAGATCTGCTGGGTATGGATGCTTTCGAGCAGCATGATGTGTTCAGGAAATGGAACCGTGGCGTGCTCGATTCCTACCTGATAGAGATCACAACCGATATCCTGGCTTATAAAGATGAAGACGGATCACCCCTGGTAGAGAAGATACTCGATACAGCCGGACAGAAGGGTACGGGGAAATGGACCGCTGTCACGGCGCTGGACCTGGGTATACCTCTCACATTGATCGGTGAATCGGTCTTCTCCCGCTGTCTCTCGGCGCAAAAAGAGCTGAGGGTGAAAGCGTCCCGGGTCCTTGAAGGGCAAAAGCCGGAATTCAAAGGAGATAAACAGCAGTTCATCGATGATCTGGAAGCGGCTATTTACGGAGCCAAGATCATCTCTTATGCACAAGGTTATGACCTGATGATGGAAGCTGCCAGGGAGTATAGCTGGAACCTCAATTATGGCGGTATCGCACTGATGTGGCGCGGTGGATGCATCATCCGTTCCCGTTTTCTGGGAGATATCAAGAAGGCGTTTGACAACAACCCTGCACTGGAGAACCTGTTGCTTGATCCTTTCTTCAAGGAGGCTGTGCAGACAGCTGAGGAGGGCTGGCGCAGGGTCTGTGCCACAGCCATAATGAACGGTATTCCCATACCGGCGCTTACTACGGCACTTAACTACTTCGACGGATTCCGCAGTGAGCGATTGCCGGCAAACCTCCTTCAGGCGCAACGTGATTATTTTGGTGCACATCAGTATGAACGTGTAGACCGTCCACGGGGTGAGTTCTTCCATACTAACTGGACGGGACATGGCGGAGATACTGCCTCCACGACCTACGATGTATAATGCTGATGTGCTGATGTGCTGATGTGTTGATTCGATATGAAATCCCATATCAGACATCTTAAATTTCAATTAGAATGATATATTATGAAGAGGGCTCTTCAGGAACCTGTTTGTCGCGGGATGATCTGAAGAAGGGTCTGTATAAAGCATTCAACAGATTGGGAGAGCGACGGAAGATCCTTGCCGTTCCGCCCGATTATACCCGTCTGCCGAGCAGAGCAGGTGATCTCACTGAGCTGACCTGGGAGTATTACCGGGAGAAGCTCACCGATATCCTCCCCGCACTGGGAACACATACACCAATGACCCAAGCACAGATCAGCCATATGTTTGGAAATACGCCAGAGGGCCTTTTTCGTGAGCACGACTGGCGCAACGACGTGATCACACTTGGAGAGGTGCCTGCAGCATATGTACGTGAGGTGTCGGAGGGAAAGGTTGATTTCTCCTGGCCTGTACAGGTCAACAGACTGCTGCAGGAGGGTGATTTTGATCTGATTCTCTCTATTGGTCAGGTGGTACCACATGAAGTGGTGGGCATGGCCAACTACAACAAGAATATTTTCGTAGGCACGGGTGGTAGCGAGGGAATCAATAAAAGCCACTACATTGGGGCTGTATATGGCATGGAGCGGATGATGGGACGGGCCGATACGCCTGTACGAAGGGTGTTCAATTATGCCACGGATCATTTTGCACAACATCTTCCCATCGTTTATGTGCTCACGGTGGTGGGTCTGAACAAGGCAGGTGAACAGCAGACCTATGGACTGTTTGTGGGAGATGATTTTGAGGTGTTTGACCGTGCGGCGAAACTATCACTGGAGGTCAATTTTGTGATGGTGGAGAAGCCGCTGAAGAAGGTGGTGGTATGGCTCGACCCTACCGAGTTCAAAAGTACCTGGCTGGGCAACAAGTCTGTCTACCGTACCCGGATGGCTATAGCCGATGGAGGTGAGCTTATTGTGCTGGCGCCTGCACTGAAAGAATTTGGTGAAGACAAGGCAATAGATCTGCTTATCCGGAAGTATGGTTATTTCGGTACTCCTCAAACATTGAAAGCTGTTGCTGAGAATCAGGATCTGAGAGATAACCTGGGAGCGGCAGCTCACCTGATTCATGGATCGTCTGAAGGGCGTTTCTCCATCACCTACTGTCCCGGAAAGGGTACGGAGAATCTTACCCGTGAAGAGATTGAAAGTGTTGGCTTCCAATGGAGTGATATTGATGTGGCCACAGAAAAGTATAACCCCCGTCATCTGAAAGAGGGTTTCAACCTCCTTCCCGACGGTGAGGAGATCTATTACATCTCAAGTCCTGCACTGGGGTTATGGGCTTACAGGGAACGCTTTGAAATTTAAACTATTACTATAAAACATATTTATCATGACAACAAGAAGAGAATTTATCAGAAATGCAGCACTGGCTTCCGCAGGTCTTGCCCTCGGGGGTGTATCGACCGGAACAAACGCTGCAAGCTACAGCCGCATTGTAGGAGCCAATAAAAAAGTGAACCTGGCCCATATTGGTGTAGGAAACAGAGGGTGGGACATTATCCAGGATTTCGATAATACCGGACTGGCCAATGTGGTGGCCTTGTGCGACGTGGATATGGGAGCTGAGCATACCAGGAAGGCACTGGCCAAATTCCCGAATGCAAAACGGTTCAAGGATTTCAGGGAGATGTTCGACAAGATGGGCAATGAGATTGACGCTGTTGCCATCGCCACGCCCGACTTCGCCCATTTCCCAGCAGTGATGATGTCGATGGCTGAGGGGAAGCATGTCTATGTGGAGAAACCGCTGAGCCGCACTTTTCTTGAGTCGGAACTGATGATGAAGGCAGCCAGAAAATATCCCGGGGTAGTTACACAGATGGGAAACCAGGGCCACTCCGAGGCCAACTACTTTCAGTTCAAGGCATGGAAAGAAGCAGGCATCATCAAGGATGTAACAGCGATTACTGCGCATATGAACAACTCGCGCCGCTGGCATGGTTGGGATTCCAACATCAAAAAATTTCCAGCCGCAGAACCTATGCCGGAAACACTTGATTGGGACACCTGGCTGATGGCCCGTGATTATCACGATTACAACAAGGACTTCCATTACGGACAGTGGCGTTGCTGGTACGATTTCGGTATGGGGGCGTTGGGTGACTGGGGAGCACATATCCTCGATACGGCACATGAGTTTCTTGACCTGGGTTTACCCGAAGAGATAGTACCGGTGAGACTCAGCGAGCACAATGACTATTTCTACCCGATGTCAAGTACCATCGAGTTCAAATTTCCAAAAAGGGGTAATATGCCACCGGTGGTGATCACATGGTATGATGGCCTGGATAATATCCCTGCTGTACCCGATGGTTACGGTGTGTCGGAGCTTGATCCCAACATCCCGACAGTCGCAGGCGGAAAGATACAACCCGCAAAACTGAACCCCGGAAAAGAGATATACAGTAAGGAGTTGACTTTTAAAGGCGGATCGCATGGCAGCACATTAAGCATCATCCCGAATGAGAAAGCAAAAGAGATGGAGAAGAGATTGCCTGAGGTGCCGAAGAGTCCCTCTAACCATTTTGCCAACTTCCTGCTCTCCTGCCAGGGTAAGGAGAAAACACGGTCTCCGTTTGAGATATCAGCTCCCCTGAGTCAGGTGTTCTGCCTGGGTGTGGCTGCACAGCGGCTGAACAGAAAGATTGTTTTCGACAGGGAAACCAAACATGTTACCAACGATGCCTTTGCTGATGCGTTCCTCACAGGTGAACCACCCAGAAAAGGATGGGAAGATTTTTATAAAATTTAAATAACCAACATAATGAAAAGAAATTTCTTACAACTGATTACAGTGATAGTGTTGCTCACGTCATGTTCGCAAGGACCCAAATGGCAGGATCTTTTTAACGGAGAAGATCTGCAGGGATGGGAAAAACTGAATGGTACGGCCGAGTATAAAGTGGAAGACAATGCGATCATCGGTGTCTCTCAGATGAATACACCCAACACCTTTCTGGCTACCACTGAGATGTATGATGATTTTATCCTTGAGTTTGAGTTTAAAGTAGATGACGGCTTGAATTCCGGTGTTCAGTTCAGAAGCAATAGTCTGCCTGAGTACAACGAGGGTCGGGTACATGGCTATCAGTTTGAGATTGATCCCGCTGAAAGAGCATGGACAGGGGGTATCTATGATGAAGCACGTCGCGGCTGGCTTTACCCGTTAAATTATAACCCGGACGGACAGAAAGCTTTTAAGAACGAAGAGTGGAATAGCGCTCGCATCGAAGCGATAGGCAACTCCATCCGTACCTGGGTGAACGGCGTACCTTGTGCAGATCTGCTCGATAACACCACCTCCTCGGGTTTCATTGCCCTGCAGGTACACTCCATCGGAAACGCTGATCAGGAAGGCAAAACAGTTGCCTGGCGTAATATTCGCATTCTCACAGATGATCTTGACACCTACAGGTCACCTGATGATGGTGCGGTGATGCAGATGAATCAGGTTGCCAACAGCATCTCGGCACGTGAAGAGAATGAAGGATGGAAGCTTCTGTGGGACGGTGAAACCACCGAAGGATGGAGAGGAGCCAAAATGGATGAATTTCCTGAAAAGGGGTGGTCCATCGATAATGGGATACTGAAGGTGCACAAAAGTGATGGTGGCGAGTCGACCAATGGCGGAGATATTGTCACCACACGACCCTATAAGAACTTTAAGTTAAAGGTCGACTTTAAAATAACTGAAGGAGCAAACAGCGGCATCAAGTACTTTGTCGATACCAATCTGAACAAAGGGGAAGGGTCGGCTATAGGCTGCGAGTTTCAGATTCTTGACGACAGGAGACATCCCGATGCGAAGATGGGTAAGGATGGCAACCGTACGCTCGGATCACTGTATGATCTTATCCCGGCACCTGAAGACAAGCCTTTTCGTAATGGTTTCTTCAATACCGCCATGGTGGTTGTGGAAGGAAACCATGTGGAACACTGGCTCAACGGCGTGAAAATTATAGAATATGAACGCAATACGGAGTCATGGGAGGCGCTTGTGGAGACGAGTAAGTATAAAGACTGGCCCAACTTCGGAAACGCTGATGAAGGACTGCTGCTTCTGCAGGATCACGGTGATGAGGTGTGGTTCCAGAACATAAAGATAAAGGAGCTGTAATAGTTGGTTTCTGAAAATGACCGCCGGAACTGTCCGGCGGTTATTTTTAAGAGAAAAGGCATGTCTGCCGAAGCAAACACGCCTTTTCAAGGAAAGTGTATGTGAGATGATGACAATACACTGTTACACAAATATTTTCTTTAATTCCTCTACCCAGGTTGTTAAACGCTGTTCAGTCATATCATATTCATTGTCTTCATCAATGGGCAGCCCCACCCACATCCCGTCGTTTACAGCCATAGAATCGTCGTAGGTGTATCCTTCGTCTGCAGTCTGTCCCACGATGGTGGTTTTGTCGGCAATCTCATCGTAAACAACCTTCATCGATTCGGCAAAGCTGGAAGAATAAGAAGCACTGTCACCCAGCGCAAAAATAGCAATCTTCTTGCCAGTGAGGTCCAGCCTGGTGAATGAGGGAAGAAAACCTTCCCAGTCGTCCTGCAGGTCACCAACACCTGTTGTGGATGTGCCAATAATATAATAAGGATACTCCCTGATCTCATCGAGTGAGACATGTTCTACATCATACAGGTCGGCATTCCCTTCAAAAAGATCTTGTACCTGTTTTGCTACTGATTCCGTGTTCCCGCCTGATGTTCCGTAAAGGATGGCTATCTTGTTCATTGTAATTGTATGCTCTGTTGCTTTCTTATCTATAGATGATAAACAGTTTTATGCTTAAATTGTTTGTCAAAAATAGAGGCAAAAGGTTTTTCTTTTGCGGATTGTCGAAAAAATACTGTATTTTTGTATCTCCATTAGGCGCGGTAGTTCAATGGATAGAATAGAAGTTTCCTAAACTTTAGATCCGGGTTCGATTCCCGGCCGGGCTACTTATAATAAACTGCAATCGATGATTCCTTCATTGACTGCAGTTTTTTTTGTGCTTTAAACAGTCCGGCATCTCTATCACCTGAGTAAAAAAAAAAGGGATAGTAATGAACATAAGTTCATAACTATTTATATCTTTGTATCAGATTAATTCCTTTACATCGGAGTGAAAAGGTGAATCATAAGTTGAGAGACACCAAATATTAATCATATAGAAGAGATGAAAATTGCTATTACTTCAACCGGAGAGAGTATGGATTCAAAGATTGATCCCCGTTTTGGGCGATGCGCTTTCTTTGCTATTCATGATACAGAGAAGAATGTGACTGAATTTTTTGTCAATCCGGCTAAGGATTCGCTGGAAGGAGCAGGTCCTGCTGCAGTTCAGTTTGTAGCGGGTTATAAAGTTGAAAAAATTGTCTCTGGTGAATTTGGGATGAAAATAAAACCAATAGTTGAAAGTCTGCATATTGAAATGGTGACGAATATGGATGAAACGAGTAAAATTGCAGATATTATTGCGTTGTACAGAGATTAAAAAAATGAGAAGTTATGCCAGGAATGGATGGTAGTGGTCCATAAAGATATAGAAAAAGTTGAATACAAATCAAAACATTTCTACATCAGGAAATTTCGTAATTAATCAAAGAGAAAGGTGAGAAACATGCTGAACTGCAAGATGATAAAAGCAATCTATCAATGGAAATAGTCTTCGGTTGGCCCATCACTCAATTATTCACTCTCTAAGCAGATAAATTTTATGTATTGAACATAAGTTTATAATATTTTTTTATAACTTTGAGTTTGAAGGGAGCATGATCAGCCCTGTAACTATGAATAAAAAAATATGCCTCGCCCCAAACAAAACCGAAAAATATCCAATCCTCCCCTGATGAAAGGGTTTAAACCTTTTGGGATTCCTGCGAAAATGCTTCATTCAGTCTCATTGCTATATGATGAATATGAAGCAATCAGGTTGCTGGACTATGAAGGATTGCATCAGGAGCAGGCTGCTGAAAGGATGAATGTATCACGACCCACCCTCACGCGCATCTATGAGCAGGCACGTAAGACGATCGCTCAGGCACTGGTGGAGGGCAAAATGATCAACATCGAGGGTGGCAATGTACAGTTCGACAGAGAGTGGTTTCGCTGCCGCCGCTGCTACAAGTTAATTGGCGGCATTGAGAATCATGTAAGGTGTAAGGATTGCAAAACTTTTAACGATGACGAGTTAATTCCAATAAATGTGGATGAGAAATGAAAATAGTCGTGTTGTCTGATAATCGTGGAGGGGACGGATTGCTTGAGTCGGAGCATGGTCTGTCTGTCTATCTGGAGACAGCACAATTCAAATGTCTGCTCGATGTGGGTGCGTCAGACAAGTTTATACGCAATGCTGAAAAAATGGGGATTGATATCAGAGCCGTTGATTTCCTGTTTATCTCTCACGGACATGCTGATCATATTGGCGGGTTGCCTGCTTTCCTTGCATTAAACAAAACTGCCACTGTGATACTATCGAAGAATCTGTTTGGGCAAATCTATTTTTCCGGACGAAACGGATTTCACCCTATAAGCATTGATTTTGATTACACCCCCTATGCTGACCGTTTTATCTATGTAGAGTCAGAGAAAGTATTCAGTAATGAGATTACGCTGCTTTCGGCCAGTTCGAATCTGTACTCATCGCCTAAAGCCAACCAGACCTTATATAGGGACGCCGGAAACGGAATAGAATCAGATGATTTTAATCATGAGCTTATCTTCATTTACGGATCTGAAGATCTGTTTGTTTATACGGGTTGTGCACATAAAGGGTTGTTGAATATTCTGGAGTCGGTCTCATCCTCCACAGACAAAAAAATTGCGACAGTGATGGGTGGTTTTCACCTGCCCGACAGTGATAAAGAGAGAGCGTATGAAACCCCGGCTGAAGTAACTTCCATTGCCATGGTTATAAAGAATAATCATCCTAATATAGGTTTTATCACAGGTCATTGTACGGGAGAAAGAGTGTATGAACTGCTCAGCAAACAACTGGGGAGCCAGTTAAACCATTTTTATACCGGATACACTACAGTAAGATAATATTAAATAGCACGGATTGCAACCATTGCAGGCTTGCGCCGTGACATTGATATAAAATAATAATTTAATCATATGAAAATAGTAGTACCAGCAAAGAGAAACTTTTCGTAAATATAATTATTCATCTTTTAAATTATTGAACTATGGAAACAAATCAAGAGCAGATCCACTCCATGCCAAGAATTGGCGACAAAGCTCCTTCATTTACGGCTAAGACAACACAGGGTATCATCAATTTCCCCGAGGGATTTGAAGGTAAATGGAAAATTCTTTTCAGTCACCCTGCCGATTTTACTCCTGTTTGTACTTCTGAATTCATGACTTTTGCCACCATGCAACATGATTTCGAGGCGCTTAACTGTGAACTGGTCGGCCTCTCTGTTGACGGATTGTACAGCCACATTGCCTGGCTGCGAACCATCAAGGAGAAAATCGAATACAAAGGGATGAAAGATGTGGAGGTTAATTTCCCGCTGATCGAAGATATCACCATGGAAGTTGCAAAGATGTATGGTATGATTCAGCCCAACGAGAACACTACACAGGCTGTACGTGCCGTCTTTTTCGTTGATCCTGAAAATATTATCCGCACGATCATTTATTACCCATTGTCGCTGGGACGGAACTTTGATGAGCTAAAACGCATCCTGATCGGTTTGCGTACAGCCGATGAGTTCGGTGTGGCCCTTCCTGCCGACTGGCGTCCCGGAGATGAGGTGATCGTACCCACTGCCGGTTCCTGCGGCGTTGCCAAAGAGCGTATGGAGACGAGAAAAGAGGAAATGCACTGTTACGACTGGTTCTTCTGCACGAAAAAACTTTCGAAGGAGACCATCGACAATGCGCTGCTGAGAAGCTGACAAGGCATTGATGATCTGCACTAATCCCGCTACAAAATAGCGGGATTTTTCTGTGTGTCTTTGAATCAGCGCTGCACCTTTTTGGTTTGTTAAGGAATTGAAATAAATAGTTATCTTTGTGGTGGTTCGGTTGAATGGAGTTTTTCCGGTTACCCTGACAGGTAAAAATGAACCCTTACATCATTGAGAATTTAGATAGAATGAAGAATATAAAAACAGAGAGATTTATGAAAAAAAGATGGAGTTTATGGGGTCTTACTGCGATGCTGTTTGTTCTGGCTTCCTGCAATCAGCAGAAATCATCAGGTGAGGAGTGGGTACAGCTCTTTAACGGGGAAGATTTAACCGGCTGGACACCAAAGATCACCGGTTACGAAGCAGGGGACAATTATGGGAACACCTTTCGTGTGGAGGATGGGGTGATCAAGGTTCGTTACGATGCCTACGAGTCGTTCGATAACCGTTTTGGTCATCTTTTTTTCAAGGATGCGCTATCATCCTACAAGCTTCGTGTGGAGTACCGTATCGTGGGTGAGCAATGTCCGGGAGCACCGGAATGGGCTTACAAGAACTCAGGGATCATGATTCACGGACAAACGCCTGAGTCGATGGAGAGAGAGCAGGATTTTCCCACATCGATAGAGGTGCAGCTGCTGGCAAGTGATTCACTGGTGCAGCGTACCAATATGAATGTCTGTACACCGGGTACAAACATCGTGATAAACAATGAGCTTATTATAGACCATTGTACCAACTCCTCTTCAGACCTCTTCTACGGGGAAGAGTGGATAACCGCCGAGGTGGAGGTAAGAGGAAATGAGGTGATCTATCATGTGGTCAACGGGGATACCGTGCTTCAGTACAACCAGCCTCAACTGGACGAGAGAGATGGCACTTACGCCAAACTGGTTGAGATGAATGGCGGCGAAAAGATGTTGAGCAAAGGAACCATATCACTGCAGAGTGAAGGGCATCCCATCGACTTCAGGAAGGTGGAGTTGCAGTTACTTGACTAACCCCCTGTCATTGATTATTGATGAATCCCGCTGAAATGCGGGATTTTTTTCTATCCCTCTTTTTCAACCTGGTAAAGTACAAAAGAGAGAGGCTGCCTTAAAAAGACAGCCTCTCATCATTGTATATTGGAATGATATCTCTTAGTCCACTTGTGGTCCTGAAGGGATCAATGCAATAGCGGCATCGTTATCACAATATTGTTTGAAGTTTTCGATGTACATGCCGGCCAGCTTTTTGGCTTTCGCTTCCCATTCGCTCTTGTCTGCATAGGTGTTGCGCGGGTCCAGGATATCTGAAACACCGTTCAGTTTCACGGGGGCAGTAAGGTTCATCACAGGCACGTGGAATGTTTCTGCTTCTTCGATAGATCCGTTGAGGATGGCATCGATGATCGCACGTGTATCTTTCAATGAGATACGTTTGCCTGTTCCGTTCCAGCCTGTGTTTACCAGGTAAGCTTTTGCGTTATGCTCATTCATTTTCTCAGCCAGACGCTGTGCGTACATGGTGGGATGAACGGTGAGGAATGCTTCACCGAAAGCAGGAGAGAAAGAAGGCTGTGGTTCGGTAATACCGCGTTCTGTTCCGGCCAGCTTGGAGGTGAATCCGCAAAGGAAATGGTACTGAGCCTGATTGTCGTCCAGGATGGAAACAGGAGGCAATACTCCGAATGCATCTGCCGATAGGTAGATGATTTTCTTGGCATGTCCCGCACGTGAAGGAAGCACAATCTTGCTGATATGGTGGATAGGGTAGGAAACGCGTGTGTTCTCGGTTGCAGAGATATCAGAGAAGTCAATATTGCCTTCATCATCAACGGCCACGTTCTCAAGAAGGGCATCACGACGGATCGCTCTCCAGATGTCAGGCTCGTTCTCTTCGCTCAGATTGACTGTTTTCGCGTAGCATCCACCTTCGTAGTTGAATACACCGTTATCATCCCAACCATGTTCGTCGTCACCAATCAGGTAACGTTTCGGGTCGGCTGAAAGGGTTGTTTTACCTGTTCCCGATAATCCGAAGAAGACAGCTACGTCACCTTCTTTACCTACGTTGGCAGAGCAGTGCATAGAGGCAATACCGCGCAAGGGCAGATAGTAGTTCATCAGGGCGAAGATGCCTTTTTTCATCTCACCGCCGTACCATGTACCGCCGATCACCTGCATTTTCTCAGTCAGATCGAAGAGGGTGAAGTTTTCTGAGTTCAACCCGTGTTCCTGCCATTTGTCGTTGGTTGTTTTGGAACCGTTCAGGGTTACAAAATCAGGCTCGCCGTAGTTGGCCAGCTCGTAGTGTGAAGGGCGGATGAACATGTTGGTCACAAAGTGTGCCTGCCATGCCACTTCCATGATGAAGCGTACTTTCATGCGTGTATCTTCATTGGTACCGCAGAATGTATCCACTACATATATTTTTTTGGCTTTGGAGAGTTGTTCTGTTACACGACCTTTGCAATAGTCGAATGCCTCTTTTGAACAATCACGATTGATTGTGCCGTCCCACCAGAGTGTATCTTTGGTGACCTCATCTTTCACGAAATATTTGTCCTTTGGAGAACGGCCGGTGAATTTTCCGGTTGAAACAGCTGTAGCGCCTGTTTTGGTTAGTTTGGCTCTTTCGAATCCTTCATTCGCAGGATCCATCTCATCCTGAAAGAGCGTCTCGTAGGAGGGGTTGTGCACGATCTCGAAATCGCCCACAATGCCATACTTGCTTAAATCTAAATTTGCCATCTTGAAAAATTTTGGGTTTAATATTAATGATTGTCTAAACTTGTTTGTGATAAATCCTAAAACAGGCCTACAAAAATAGACAAATTCCTTGAATCCGGAAAGGAATTAAAGAAATTTTTCTTTAATTGTATGTTTTTTGTTCAGAAAACCTTATTTACAACAAAAAAAGGATGTTTATGTTTACGAAAGTGCGGAAAATCACTACCTTTGTTTTCCGAAAGATGATACAAGTATTATAACTGCAAACATGGAAGTATATAACTTTTCGGAAACCAATTCATTACTTAATTCTTATGTCCGTGAAATCCGGGATATCACCATTCAAAACGACAGGCTTCGCTTTCGTAGAAACATTGAGCGTATCGGTGAGATCATGGCGTATGAAATCAGTAAAAAATTAAAGTACAAAAAAATTGAAGTGACCACACCGCTCGATTTAGCAGAGGTGAGTATACCAGATGAGGAGATTGTGATTGGTACTATTCTGAGGGCAGGCCTTCCTTATCATCATGGCATGCTCAATTATTTTGACGGAGCGGACAATGCTTTTGTCTCTGCATACAGAAAGTATAAAGAGACAGGTCATCAATCGTTTGATATACATATTGAATATATTGCTTCGCCATCAATCGATGGGAAAACACTTATTCTGACCGATCCGATGCTGGCTACGGGAGGAAGTATGGAATTAACATACAGAGCACTGCTTACCAAGGGAAATCCGTCACATATCCATATTGCCACAATCATTGCCAGCAGACAGGCTGTTGATTACTGTAGAGCGCATTTCCCCGATGCAAAAACCACAATCTGGGCTGCGGCCATCGATCCGGATTTAAATGAATCCTCTTATATCGTTCCCGGCATTGGAGATGCCGGTGATCTGGCTTACGGTGAGAAGCTCTAATCGTAAAACTTTTTTTCAAATGCATTGAATGCATCTTGTTTCAGGACAAGGCGCTTCCATGCTGCTGTCAGGAAACCACACCCGTAGCCACTCAATTGTACCCAGGCTGCTCCGATGCTGCAGAGCGCCACCTTTGCAGAGCGGTTTTTTCTAAGAGAGTCAATGAACAGAATCAGACTGTATAGCACCGGGATGGCCAGAAGGAGTGGGAGAAAAACAGAGAAGATAGCGGTCATTACCATCACGGTCACAAATAGCGCAGGAAGGGTATGCACCACCCTGAGAGAACCGGGATGTGCCAGATGCAGGTTGATGCGGGCGACACCTGAGTTGTAGACCTGCCTGAAAAATTGTTTGAAAGTGGACCTCCGTTTATGGTAGACATAAGCTTCAGGAATCAGTGCTGTGCTGAAGCCTTTCTTTATCAGCCGCAGACTAAAATCAATATCCTCACCAAAGCGCATAGTGCCATAACCACCTACCTTGTTGAATGCTTCTCTGGAAACACCCAGGTTGAAGCTGCGGGGATGGAACCGCTCCATCGACTTCTTTCCTCCACGGATACCGCCGGTGGTGAAGAAAGAGGTCATGGCGTAATTGATCGCTTTCTGTACAGTGGTAAATGAGGGTAAAGCCGCATCGGGCCCTCCGTAAGCATCCACATAGTGATCATTGAGAAAATGGGAGACATTTTCGATGTAGTTTGGCGGGATGATACAATCGGAATCGAAGAAAATGAGGTAATCATATCTCGCTCTTGCAGCTCCTTCATTTCTGGAGAGCCCGGGACCGGAATTGGGCTTTTCAAAATAGGTGAGCGAAAGCTTTTCGCGGTAATTCTCTACCACAACATCACTCTTTTTAAAAGATCCATCCTCTGCGATGATTACCTCAAACCGCATATCTGTCTGCCTGACGAGGCTGGCTAACAGTTCGTCCAATTCATCGGGACGGTTGTAGAGTGGAATAATGACAGAGAAAAACATAGATTGGATCTTTATTTGAACAGGGCAAAATTAACAATTTTATTTCACTTTCTCCCTTATTCCACCCTTCAAAAATAATGAGAATCATAAAAACGATAAAAAATGTGAATATGTTTGAATATTTAAAAAATATAGATACCTTTGTACTCTTGGAAAGTTGAGTTGAATAAAGAGGAAAAAAGAGATTAAACTCTAAATAATCCCGAATAAAACGTCTGGTTATCTATGGTAAAGTGTGCTAAAATAGTGATTTTCCTTTTCATCTTGTGGGTAGTTATATCTTGCAATAGTGAGGAGGGAGCATTAATCAAGGGTAGAATATCCAATCTGGAATACCCCTATATACTGGCATCTTATTTGTCAGGCGATACTCTTGCCATTGATACGATCTCTGTAGACAGTAAAGGGAGATTTAATTACACTACCAATATTGATACGCTCACCACTTTTTCATTATATTTAAATAATTATGAGAGTGCAGTGGTAGTTTTCGCGGATAAAAGTGAGAAACTGACGGTAAAGGGTGACGCACAGTTGCCCGATTTGATAAAAGTAGATGGAAATGAGATTAATAACGATCTGTCTGCATTCAAGACAGACAATGAGGAGCTGCTCAAACAACGCGGCCAGTTGTTTATAAACTTGCAGCAAAATATTGAGTCTGATACTATCATGAATCAGCCATTGGCAGGACATGATGAGATGTCAAAGCTGAACGTGCTCAATCATGAACTGACGCAGAGGGCGGAGGAGTTTATCAAGACGAATGCTGCTAAAATGTCAAGCCTTATACTGATCAATAATTTTTTCATGAACAGCGACAATCCCCGCGCACTGGAAAGGGTTTTGGGATATCTCCAGGGTGATATTGCCAAAACACAGTATGCCGCACGATTGAAATTTTATTCTGAAAAAATAAGCCGTTCTGCGGAAGGTGCCAGGATGCCTTATTTTAAGTTGACGGATAAAGAAGGAGAGGAAATCTACTCTCATGATTTTAAGGGGAAATATCTGCTTCTCTCTTTTATCTCTATGGCTGGTGTCGAATCACGTGAAACAGTGAAACTGCTGCGCAACGTTTATGCGGAAGTGAATAAGGACAGTGTGGAGTTTGTAACCGTCTATATTGATTCTGACATCTATCCTGCTGACTATACAGAAAATGATTCAATACCCTGGATCGTAGTTCCTGAAAAGAGAAGCTGGGGATCAGATGTTGTGGATGCCTTTAATGTCCAATACATTCCTTTCAATATTCTGATAGCTCCTGACGGAAACATTCAGGTCCGTAATATCCCTTCTCAGGGAGTAGCGGACATGATTGGCAATGCTGCTGAGAATTAGGTGTAATAAAAACGTAGTTACATGCTGGTCAAGGTATTTGGTGCGGCTGTACAAGGGATCAATGCCACGCTCATCACTATTGAAGTCAACTGTTCAAGAGGTATTCGGTTTCTATTGGTTGGATTACCGGATACATCTATAAAAGAGAGCCATGAGAGGATTGTCTCTGCCCTGGAGGTAAATGGCCTTAAATTTCCACGTCAGCAAATTGTTATCAACATGTCTCCTGCCGATATCCGTAAGGAGGGATCGGCATACGATCTGCCATTAGCTGTGGGCATTCTTGCTGCTTCAGGGTCTATCCGGACTCACAAACTAAACGATTTTCTCATTATGGGTGAGTTGTCACTCGACGGCTCCATTCTTCCCTTAAGAGGAGCGTTATCCATTGCAGTCATGGCAAAGGAGAACGGCTTTAAAGGGTTCCTTCTCCCCTCCGCAAACGCCAGAGAAGCTGCAGTGGTAGAGGGGATAGAGGTATACGGAGTAAATCATATTCGCGATGTGGTTGCTTTCTTTAGTGAAGAGCATCGACTCAAGGCTACTGTTGTAGATATACAACGTGAGTTCCTGGACCTTCGATCCTCCTTTGGGTATGATTTTTCTGAGGTAAAGGGGCAGGAAAATGTGAAACGGGCACTGGAGGTGGCTGCAGCAGGAGGACATAATATTATCATGGTGGGGCCCCCGGGATCGGGTAAGTCTATGATGGCCAAGAGGATGCCGTCTGTTCTGCCACCATTCACGCTGGAGGAAGCACTGGAGACTACCAAAATTCACAGTGTCGCCGGCAGAAAAGAGCTCAATCAGTCTTTGATGACCACACGTCCGTTCAGAGCACCTCATCACACAATAAGTGATATTGCTATGGTAGGCGGCGGTTCCTATCCACAACCGGGCGAGATAAGCCTTGCACATAATGGTGTTCTGTTCCTGGATGAGCTCCCTGAGTTCAGCCGGAATGTACTCGAGGTGATGCGCCAGCCACTCGAGGACCGGAAAATCACCATCTCCCGTGCCAGGTTCAGTGTGGATTATCCTGCCAGCTTCATGCTTGTTGCGGCAATGAACCCATGCCCCTGTGGTTATCACAATCATCCTGAAAAGATGTGTGTCTGTGCACCGGGTGCAGTTCAGAAGTACCTCAACAGGATCTCCGGTCCTCTGCTCGATAGAATTGACATTCAGATAGAGATTGTGCCTGTTCCCTTTGATAAAATATCGGACAGCAATCCTGCAGAGCAGAGTGCAGATATCAGCAGAAGGGTGGTGAGGGCACGCGGGATACAGTTGCGTCGCTTTAAAAAAGTGAAGGGTGTATATTGTAATGCCCACATGAGCAGCAAGATGCTATATAAGTATGCCTCACCTGACGAAACGGGGTTGAAGTTGTTAAAAACAGCCATGGAACGTCTCTGTCTCTCGGCACGGGCTTATAACCGTATCCTCAAAGTATCACGTACCATTGCCGACCTCGATGAAAGTGATATGATACAACCGGCTCATCTGGCTGAAGCGATCAATTACCGTAATCTCGACAGGGAGAGCTGGGCAAGATAGCCTTCTAATTTTTCTCAAAATGATGGTCATCATAATATTTCGAGAAGGTATGTCCCCAGCGGAATCCTTTTTTCCTAAATGCTTCCACCACCGGATGCGAAGGGTGCAAGGTGCCATTCACGGTGGTATCAGACACTGCTCCTTCGGGTTGGTTAGGCTTGTACTCTTTCTTCCAGCGTAACGGGTTGAATAGGGGGTTGATATCGATAGCCATTCCGCTTGCATGTTTGGAGTAGCCAATATTGCGAAAACAAAAACTGTAGCTGTTGTTATCTGCCATGGAGAGACTGTCGTTCCAGTTGTATCTCACAATGGGTACGGCTTTTTCCACCACAAACGCCTCATTCAGCATAAACAGGAAGAGCTCCCTGATCTCTTCAGCAATTTTTTTGTTTGAGAGGATCTGACCTTTATGGATTTGTCCATCAGTAGAGTGATAGACCACATCGAACAGTTCCAGCTGATCGATGATACTTTGTGGTGCTTTTGTCCCCATTACCGCCTCATCGAAGGTGTATTCAGCATCGATGATTGTATCTGCGCTGACCGACTCCGCCATCACTACGGTCTCACCGGCCTCACGTGGTGGTTGGTCTTGTTTTTTGTTCTCATCACAGGCGCTCACGCAGATAAGTATTGAAAAAAGCAATGGTAAGATTTTCATCCGATGAGTTATTTAGGAACAAAAGTAATTGTTTTTTATCTTTGTGGAAAATGGGGTGTTCTAAAAGTAACCTATGGCAGAAAAATTTACTGATATTCGTATAAGTATGATAAATAAACTGATCACAACGATCTGATCAACCATCATCCGGGTAAAGCCATTGAGCTGAAGAGGTTGATGAAGGAAGCCAGGAGAGATGATCCTGCGTGGCCCCTGTTCAACAGCTAGCAATCAGCTCAATTCCAGTCCGAATTCATCGGAGAGCTTCAGGAGTGCAGGGTTTTTTTCTGCCATCTCATCAAATATCTCACGGGAGGTGAGTGCTTTCTTGATCGCATTTCCTTCCGCTATTTTTATGATCATGGTGATATCCCCGTTCTGTAGTTTTTCCCGGAGATAGGTAAGAATAGCATAACTGTTATCTGTGAGGTACTGCTTGTTGATCTCTGAGTTTACCTCCACCTCAAAAAGCACATCACTCACCATTTTAGGGAGATAGAGCGACATCGTATTTTTGAGCAGTTTCTCTTTTTTCAGTTTCCGGCTGTATTCATTCCAGACAGAAATCAACTCCTCCTCGGTGAAGAGGTTGGAGCCGTGTATCTCTGCATCCGGCTCGGATACAATGTTATCACTTTTCTGTTCGTTTGTGAGTGATGAGAGAGAGATGCCCATACCTGAAATGGAGATGCTCTTCTTTTTTAGCTTTTCAGCGTTTTCCGGTTTTACAGATTTGCTGTGAGGTTTTTGTGGCTCTTCTGCAGCAGTGGAAGGAGCTGTTGCTACAGCCTTTTCAGTGGTTTCTGGCTGATCTGTTATAGCGCTCTTATGTGGTGGATGCTCCTGTTGGGGCTTTTCTTTTTTAACAACCGCACTTTCACTTTTTCCTTTCTCTGCGTCTATCGGCTTAATGGCCGTTTTTTTTTTCTCTGTCACCATTGCCGGCGTCTCCTGCAGCTGGCATAAACGAATAAGGGTCAGCTCCAGCAGAAGACGTTTGTTCTTGCTGAGGCGGTAGTTCAAATCGCAATCATTGGCAATGCCTATAGCCTCATATAATAGGTGATTGCTGCACTTTTTTGCCATCTCTATATATCGTTCGCGAATAGTCGCTCCCACCTGAAAAAGCGTTGCTGTTGCGGAGTCCTTGCAAACCAGAAGATCACGAAAATGAGACGCAATGCCGCTGATAATGTATTGTCCTTCAAACCCTCTGTTGAGGATCTCATTCAGGATCAGCAGACATTCCACCACATTGCCTCCAAGGATCGCATCAGACAACTGGAAATAATATTCGTAATCGAGTACATTCAGGTTTTCGATGACAGCCTTGTAGGTGATGTTTCCTCCCGTATAGCTCACCGTCTGATCAAAGATGGAGAGTGCATCACGCATCCCTCCGTCCGCTTTTTGTGCGATGATGTTGAGCGCTTCCGGTTCGGTCTCCACTCCTTCCTCCTTTGCCACATACTGCAGATGTGCTACTATATCACCGATGTTGATACGATTGAAGTCATACACCTGACAACGCGACAGAATGGTGGGTATGATCTTATGCTTTTCAGTTGTGGCGAGGATGAAGATCGCATGTGCAGGAGGCTCCTCGAGCGTTTTTAGAAATGAATTGAATGCCGACTGTGAGAGCATGTGCACCTCATCGATGATATAAACCTTGAATTTGCCAATCTGTGGTGGTACACGCACCTGGTCAATTAATGAGCGTATATCATCCACACCGTTATTAGAGGCGGCATCAAGCTCGTGGATATTGTAGGAGCGTTGCTCGTTGAAAGCCACACACGATTCACATGCATTGCACGCTTCATGATCATGCAGGGGAGTGAGACAGTTGATTGTTTTCGCAAAAATACGGGCACAGGTGGTCTTCCCCACACCACGCGGACCACTGAAGAGATAAGCATGTGCAAGTTTATTCCCTGCTATAGCGTTTTTCAGTGTGGTGGTAAGTGCTTCCTGTCCCACTACTGAACGGAATGTGGCAGGCCTGTATTTTCTTGCTGAAACAATAAAAGTATCCATAACTGAATAGGACAAAAAATGAAATACAAATATACGAAAAATATCGGTTTTTTCCATCCTGTTGTGATTGATCATAAATCTCTACTGCCGCTTTTTTTATATCTTTACGGCACAAATCATTTCACAATAAAAAATGAAGTATGAAACAGTATATATATATTTTATCACTCCTGATATTGTCAATGATCACCGGTTACTCCTGTTCTTCGAGTAAGCAAACACAACCAGAAACACGTGAGGATGTTGAAACAGAAGACCGGGATATTGTACCCGACACGTTCGTGTTGCCACTGATCCCGGAGTCAATCACCAACGCTGATGAAAGAACACAATATCTGGTGATGCATTTCTGGGAACGATTTGATTTTACAAACAGAAAGTTAATTGAACAACCCGATATAACAGAGCAGGCATTTGTCGATTATATCAATATGCTCAATTATGCTCCTGCTGATGATGCTGCTGCATCGCTTCGCAATACATTGAATGAGGCGAAAGCCGACGAGATTGTTTATCGCTATTTTGCATCGCTCTTTGAGAAATATTATTACGATCCCAACTCACCTTTCCGTAACGATGAACAATACCTCACTGTCCTGAAAGAGATGGTTCAATCACCCCTTCTGACAGATGAGCTGCGCTCACGCTACACGTTTCAGTTAGAGTTATCGATGAAGAACCGTGTAGGTGAGAAAGCCACCAACTTCACCTACACAGTTGCATCTGGCCAATCCAATACACTCTACAACCTGAAAAGTGAGTTTACCCTACTTATATTTTCCAATCCCGGCTGTGCTACCTGTAAGGCAGTCATTGACCGTCTCAATAATTCAAAAGAGCTGAATGAAGCGTTGTCAATTAACAGTCCCACCCGTACCATGCTGACCATTCTTACAATCTATCCCGATGATAATCCTGATGAATGGAAGGCATATCTTCCGCAAATGCCTGACAGATGGATTCATGGTTACGACAAAGAGATGGTGATAACAAACAAAAGATTGTATGATATCAAGGCAATTCCCACACTTTATCTGCTCGATAGGGATAAAAATGTGATTCTAAAAGATAGTTCCATCGAGGCGATAGAATCTTTCTTTTCGTTAAGTCGCTGAAAAGCAGCTGGTAAACATTGATCAAGTGTTAAAATTAACATTTGGAAGGAAAGTTTATGTGGAAATGATTCGGTGATAAGGAAAAGTGGCGTACTTTTGCAAACCAAAAAATGAGACTTTTAGCGAAAAGTCTTTATAATTAAGGGATTTAGCCCGCTGCGCGAAGCAGCAGCTTTATCTGAGTAGTAATTTAAATTATTATTTATGAAGTATGTGAACTTTTGCCTTTTAGCAATATTTTCACTTGCATTATCTGCCGTTTCGGTGAAGAATGAATTTCCTTCCACAGGTTATCACCCCGGAGAAACAATTCCTGATATTGTTTTAACGAATACAGAAGGAACTCTTCAGCATCTGCACGATTTTAAAGGCAAAAAAGTTGTAGTGAATTTTTGGGCAGCCTATGATGCCCAATCCAGAGCTACCAATGTTCAGCTGCACAACTACCTGAAAATGAATCATCCTGAAATTGAGTTTCTTTCAATCTCTTTCGATGAGAACAGGAATGTGGTTGAGAAAACGTTGGTGATGGATAACTTAGAGAATATATCTCAGTTTTATGAAATGAATGGAACCCGGTCGGATCTCTACAAGGATTTTAAACTCAGAAAGGGTTTCAGGAACTACCTGATTGATGAAAACGGAGTAATCACAGCGATGAATATCACTCCCGGGGATTTGAGAACCATCCTCTAAGTTGAATAATGCATTAAAAAACGGACGTCGACAACTCGGCGCCCGTTTTTTGTTTTTTCAGCGTTCTCTTCTATCTTCAGCTCGTCGGCAAGATACCCCCAATGAGGCGATACCCTTAATCTCCTAATCTCCCTGACTAACCGATGGAACCGTCACTGAAACTTTTTCTCTTGTCGGTAATGCTGTTAGTATTTTATATATACGCTAATACCCTCGGGATGGTTCTCAAACTCAATCAGCACCGTCCGGCTCGCAGTGTCCCACCTCCAGTTGCTTTCTGTGACAGGCTCCCCGTGGTTGTTGAGGATGCTGCATTCCACGGGTGCATCCGGTAGAAGTACACGCATGACATTGGCTGATTCAATCGGACTTTTTGCGATGAATGAGTAGCTGTTTTTTGTTCTCTTCTCGTCGTAAACACGGGCGGCTGTTGCCAGGACAGCTGGGTCATTCTTCTCACTCATGCTTGCGATATTAAAAAGCAGGGATTGACTCCCCGGTGGTACCGTTTTGGATGAGATGACCGGTAATTGCGGGTCATAGAGATCAATGAACAATCCCTCCATGGTAAAGGGCTCTTTCGTAATACCCTCATCCATCACCGCAATCAGTTCATAGTTTCCCCGTGTAAGATGAAAACTGTTTTTCATCTCTAAAGTGCCTGCTTTGGCAACTTCCTCATACAAATGCCGGACCGTGCTGATCAATTGATCATCCCTGCCGGCATGCAGCACATATTCTTTCGGGTCCTGACGAAGAATGCAGACTGTCCCCTGTCCCACACGATACTCTCCTTCAGCCGGCGCAGCTTCAAGACCAAGCTTCTCAAAAAGATGGGCTGATGCAGTGGGATAATGCAATCCGTCTGAATTCCACCATTCAGAGACAGACTGGAAAGGATCGTCATCACGTCCGCTATAGATAAGGATCCCCCCCTCTTTAACCCATTGTTCCAGATAGTCATGTGTATCCTTTACCATCGGTTTCATATTCGAATAGGTCATCAACAGTATCCGTGTATCATTCAATGTGGCAGGGTGAGGCAGGTTCTCCATATGAACCGTTTTTACCGGGATACCGCGTTTAAGTAGCGGAAGTACATTCCCGTAGAAGTTTGACAGCTGCGGATCATCATACCCCTCATGTGTGGGAAAACGCTGGAACATAAGTGAATTACCTATCAGTACACTGATGCCTTCTGCACCGGTGACTTTGTTCGTTGAGAGTGGCATCTGATGCAACGTATTCACCATGATATGCATTTGCGTGGCATACGCTGTAGGGATTCTCGCTTTTTCCTCACTGCCGGCCGAGACATTGTAAAGTCCTTCGTACACTCTTTCAGGCCAGGGCATGATCTCATAATCGGCAATACCGGGATAGAGTAATTGCGCTGTAAAGGTAGCCTGATAATTACGGCGATAGTCTGCCCAGTCGCGCGGCCAGTCCTCTATAGGATCGGTAAGAAAAAACATTTTTCGCCCTGTGGGTGCGGTCATAGACTCCATACTGCCATATTCAATGAAAGCTGTCTCAAATACACGCTCCTTCTGCACACCATTATAATAGTTGGGTTCGCGCGATGTGCCTGTCCATACCTGCGCGATGTAGCCGTCCACAACGGGCAATGAGGCGAGGCTTGCCTCGGGACTTACAATCTGCCATTGTGAATAGTTGACCAATGAGTGTGTCGGAACGTAACAACGTATATCCATTCCCTTAGAACGGCCATACTCTTTGGCATAGGTAAATACCTCCTCAAGTGCACGATAGTAGAGCTCATACTTCAGTTTGTTTGAAAGCCAGGTGTTTTCGGGGCTCTCATGCTGAGGACGCCAGGGAAAACCGTAGTAATCCTCCCACTCCTTTTTGAATGCATCGCTGTAGCCTGCCCGGGACCAGAATTCGGGCTCTTCCATGTAGATGGCATCTATGCCGGCATCAATCACCCGTTTTACATGCTTCTCCTTGAGGTAGGCAAGGAAATTATCCGATGGTACGATGTAAGGAACAAGATGACCATGCCATATCGTATCACCATCCTGTGTCACCTGTCCTTCATCGAGATGCCCTTCTCCGTCCCATTCGCCGGTAAAATAATCCTGGTATTCACCCCAGGCAATGCCGGTCATAAAATGGGTTTTATAACCCCGATCCTGCCAGCTTTTTACACGCTCCTCAAAAGGTATACGGGGTGATCTATCGCTCGGATTACCACCGACACCGTAGATGATTGCCACATCTCCGCGATTATCCATGGATGGACGCCATTCCCTCGAGGTTTGAAATACAGTTTTTTCATTGCTCTGAGTGGCTTTATATAGACTTTTTTTCTGTGAGCAACCTGTAATAAACAACAACAGGCATAGTGCATAGGTGAATTGGTTCACGCTGTTTGTTTTCATGTGATCACTGTTTTTTCACTGATGGTTTATCATAAAATAAAATGCATGAGACCGGGTCTGTAATAATCGGTCTCATGCATATTTAACATTGTAATTGTTGAGGATATTCACTTCAATCAGGACATTGAATGGAGCTGTTTATCCTGAATATCAGTTGTCTGCAACCGATGGCGTACAGTGAGAGAATGAACTATTTCCCTTTTGCCTGATTGGCAACGGCTTCCATCAGTTTCCTGATCTCTTCCGGATCGCCCAGGAAGTAATCTTTCTGCAGATTCATCTCATCATCGAATTCAAAAACATAAGGTACGGCTGTAGGCAGGTTAAGGCTTACAATCTCCTCATCCGAGATATTTTTCAGGTGTTTGATGATGCCTCTCAGACTGTTTCCATGGGCAGCAACAATCACCTCGTTAAAGTTTTTCATCTCCGGTACGATGGTATCGTTCCAGTAAGGCAGAATACGTTCTACAGTATCTTTTAATGCTTCCGTCAGCGGCAGATCCTTCTCGTCAACCCCTTTGTAACGAGGATCCTGCAGCGGTGAGCGTTCATCCTCCTTCTCCAGTGGTAACGGCGGAACATCATAGCTGCGACGCCATATGAGTACCTGCTCCTCACCATACTTCTCAGCTGTCTCGGCTTTGTTCAACCCTTGCAGCATCCCGTAATGTTTTTCGTTCAGCCGCCATGTCTTTTCAACCGGAATCCAATCCAGATCCATCTCATCGAGCACCACATCCAATGTTTTTACAGCTCTTTTCAGATAGGAGGTATAGGCTTTTTCAAATTGAAATCCCTCTTTCTTAAGGTATTGACCTGCCTTGTGGGCTTCTTCCACTCCCTTTTCGGTGAGATCGACATCTGTCCATCCGGTAAAACGGTTTTCTTTATTCCATACACTTTCGCCGTGGCGAATTAAGACTACTTTCTTCATACATTTATCTATTATGTGAGTAAATTGGATCTATCTTTCTGCACTGTTGCTTTGCTTACAAAACTACATAAAATCGGTCAATTATTTCGCATAGAAATGCAATATTATGATAATGTTCATTCCTGTATAGGCACATTCAGAGGAAGGGTTTCTTCCATCTTTTTCAAGTGACGTATCTGAATCACAAGCAGGTAGATTGAAAGCAGCGCAGCCAGCATATCCGATACAGGCATTGCAATCCACAACCCGTTAAGTCCCCATATGCGGGGGAGGAGGAGGATGCCGGGAACAAGAAATATCAGTTGCCTGCTCAGACTTTGAATAATCGACTTGGCTGCAAAACCGATACTCTGGAAGAAGCTTGAGGAGACAATCTGCAAACCGACCAGCGGCAGTGCTGTCACGGCGATCCTGGCGCCTGTCTCGGTGATATCGAGTAGTGCGGTATCTGTCGTAAATGCCGAGGCGAGGAATCGGGGGAAAAAGATACCGACAAGAAACCCTGTTGTAGTGAATACGGTAGCTACCTTCAGTGAATAGTAAAGTGTTTCACGCACTCTCTTGTAGTTGCCTGCACCATAGTTGTACCCGATGATGGGTTGGGTGCCCTGGTTAAGTCCAAACACAACCATCAGCACGATCATAAGGATGGAGTTGATGATGCCATAAGCACCCACAGCCAGGTCACCTCCGTAGCGCAACAGGGATGTATTCATCAAAACGGCAACCCCGGAGGCGGCCACCTGCATGCTGAAGGGTGAGAGACCAATCGAGATGATCGATAGGATGATCTTCTTGTGAAGGCGTATATTCCTCCATCTCAAGCGTATCACGCTGCTTTTACGGGTGAAGTGATGCATCACAAACAGCATGCCGATGAACATGGAGATCACTGTCGCCCACGCAACACCCTTGATACCCAGTTTGAACACGAAGAGGAAGAGGGGACTCAGGATGATGTTCAGTATGGCTCCGATAAGCATGGTGTACATTGCTTTTTTAGGGTACCCTGAAGAGCGCATCATGGCATTGAAGTTGTAACAGAGACTCACAAACAGATTGCCCAGGAGCACTATCTGAAGATAATCGCGTGCATAGGTGTAGGTGAGCTCACTGGCACCGAAAGCCATCAGAACAGGCTCCAGGAAGATATAAAACTGAGTGACAAAAACAACATTGAGAATTATTGTAAGTAACAACGAGTTACCCAGTATCTGTTCGGCTGTCTGCTTGTCCCGCTTGCCGAGACTGATGGAGATGCGGGCGGCAGCACCTGCACCCACAAGCATGCCCAGGGAAGAGACTAAGTTCATCACCGGGAAGGTGATTGTAAGCCCTGAAATAGCCAGCGCTCCTTCCACCTGTCCAATGAAGATACGATCCACCACGTTGTAGAGTCCTATGACCAGTGTCCCCACGATACCGGGTAGTGCATAATCCCAAACAAGTTTGCTGATTTTCCTGGTTTGAAAATCAAGTTCTTTCGTCGTTCGCAAAATAATTTATGTTGTAATAACCTACTTCGTTGTCATAATATCCAGCACAAGCCTGTCAGTCTCCTGCATTCCTCCGTTGCCTATTAATGACATATTTCTTATCGTTTTATCGATGTCTTCATCGATAATCCCTTCAAGTGATGAAACAACCTCATTCTCCATCGCCATCACGGCAGATAGTGTGGCGGTGGATACGCTGCTGGCTATCTTCAGTGCACAACCGGGTTTAGCACCGTCGCAGATCATTCCGGTAATGTTGGCAATCATATTCTTCGCAGCAAAAATAATCTGTTGGTTACTCCCTCCCATCAGGTAGGTGATACCACAGCTCGATCCCGTGGAAGCCACGACGCAGCCACACATGGCTGACAGTATGCCGAGATGCTGCTTCATGTAGATGACGAGCAATCCGCTGAGTGTCAATGCGCGGACAAGTTTTTCTTCAGAGACCTGCTCATTTTCGGCATAAGTGAAGATGGGCATGGATGCAGCGATCCCCTGATTTCCACTACCAGAATTACTCATCACGGGCATCATTGAACCGTCCATTCTTACATCGCAGGCACCTGCCGTAGAGATCACCATGCGGCTGTGCAGGTTGTCTCCGAAAATATGTCTCCCGTTCAGGTTCTTCATACTTCTCGCCACATTGTGGCCATAACTGTGAAGGAGTGATTCCTCAGATACTTTTTTGTTCATCTCTGCTGCTTCAAGTATGTATGAGAGCTCGTTAACAGGCGACTCACATGCGTAGTCTAAGATGGTTTGAAAGGTGAGGGGTCGATTCGCTTGCTCCTTCACATCCTCAGTCACTGCATCTGCATCCTTATCGTGGTACAGTAACTCTCCGTTTCTTTCAATAGTGGAGAAGTGGGTATGACCACCGCGAATTACCACCCTGGATGAATCCTCACCTGCACAGCATTGAACCTCAATGTAAAGCTTATCGCTTATTTCAGAGTGCAGGTGAATCTGTACTGCTCCTTCATCAATGAATCGTTTCCCGTTCACCACATCTTCAGGTGTGATATTCTTCAGTAACTCCAGTCCATTTTCAGGTTTGCCACTCAGTGCTCCCAGAGCGATGGATATGGGCAGGCCCATCATCCCCGTACCGGGAATACCTACACTCATGGCATTTTTTATTACATTGGCACTTAGGTAAACATCAATCTTCACCGGTCTTTTAGCTAAAACCTCGCATGCCCGTGCAGTGCAAAGAGCAACCGAAATGGGCTCCGTACATCCTATCGCAGGTATTATTTCCTGCTGCATAAGCTTTTTTATCTGATTTCTTTCTTCTGCAGGTAGCATAACGTTTTATAGAAGTAGTTCGGTAGTGCAAAAATAGTGAAAAATACTCACATTTTTGGGGATAGGGCAACTGCTTTTAATAAAGCTGTTTGGGTTTTTAAATTATTAATTATAATTTTGAGTTTTAAACCTGTAAGCTATGACCAATAAAGAACAACTGCTTCACTATGTATGGAAATGCAGGCTGTTTCCTGCAGGATCTCTTGCAACGGTCGACGGGCAAAAGATAGAGGTGATAGATACAGGTATACATAATATGGATGCAGGTCCGGATTTCTTTAATGCCAAGATCAGGATAGCGGACACATTGTGGGCGGGAAATGTGGAGATACACCGCACTTCAGCTGATTGGGTCAGACATGGCCATCACATGGATAAGGCCTACAATTCGGTTATACTACACCTGTCGGAGAAGGTGGACAGAGTAGTGGTGAATGAAAGGGGAGAAGCGATTCCACAATGTGAAATAACGGTTCCGGTAAATGTGCGCAGGAATGCCGATTATTTGTTGTACAGCGACAGTCCCTTACCCTGCAAAAATGATATCCATTCCCTCCATGGAGTGGTCATTAACGCCTATCTCACTCAGTTATCATTGGAACGGTTAGAGAGAAAGGTCAATGATATTTTCAGGCATCTCGATCGCTTCAGTAACTCCTGGGATGATGTGTTCTACGTGTTGCTCACACGTAATTTCGGATTTGGATTGAACGCCGAGGTGTTTGAGAATATGGCGCTTTCGCTGCCATTCACATATATTCAGAAACAAAGTGACAATCTATTTCAGGTGGAAGCGCTCCTGTTCGGACAAGCAGGCATGCTGGAAGATGATACCATGAATGATAATTACTATCAACAATTACAAAAAGAGTATCTATTTTTTAAATCAAAATACACACTGAGAAACAAAGAGGGTTTTTTATTTAAAAAAATGAGAGTACGTCCCCTGTCATCACCATATCTGCGTATAGCACAACTGGCAGCCCTTCTACAGAAATCAGGCCGTTTGTTTTCCTCTATCCTTGAGACGGAGGAGTATCGGCAATGGATGATTCTTTTTCAGGCAGCACCATCGTTCTACTGGCAGACACATTATTCCTTCGGGAAAGAGACGCCGAAGGCAGAAAAGAAAATTGGTGAAGCTTCACTCAATATCATCTTAATCAATACGGTGGCACCGCTGCTGTTCGCGTATGGTAAGAGAACTGCTTCTGAACGCTATTGTGATCGTGCTGTAAGGCTTTTAGGGTCGTTAAAGCCTGAGAGAAATAAAATCGTTGCCGAATTCATGGCTGCAGGGATCACTCCGGCGAATGCTCTCGATAGTCAGGCACTTATACAGTTGAGGAAAGAGTATTGTGATAAACGTAAATGTCTCTATTGCAGAATAGGTCATACCATCCTTTCATCCCGCTGATTGTTGACTTTATGTCGCGATAAAAGGGTTTTTCACTATTTTTCTGAATTCATTTTCAATAAACTACTTAAAACATTGTATTTTTGTGCGGAAAATGACAATGTACATTCTAAAGCTGCAAAATGTTGAATAAAATATTTTCCCTTCTTTCATCGCTCTTTCTGGTGTTGTTGACGATGGTCATCATCCATTCATGTGCGAACATGGCATCACCTACTGGAGGAGCTTACGATGTGACGCCTCCTGTCGTGAAAAGGTCCACTCCCGAATTCAATGCACTGCAATCAACTCCCAGCAGGATTGAGATTGAGTTTGATGAGAATATCAAGATCAAAACACCCAGTGAGAAGGTGCTCATCACTCCTCCTCAGCAGAGTTTGCCTGTGATCAGATCTGTTGGTAAGAAGGCGATCGTGGAGCTGAGCGATGAATTGTTACCCAACACTACCTACACAATCGACTTCACTGATGCAATCGTGGATAACAACGAAGAGAATCCACTCGAGAATTTTGTCTTTTCATTTTCTACAGGTGATCAGCTCGATACACTGTCTGTTTCGGGAAAAGTGATTACGGCACAAGAGCTTGAACCTGTTACCGGTATTTATGTGGGTATTCATTCCAACTTTGATGATACAGTCTTTACAAATGTACCTTTCGAACGCATTTCCAGAACTGATTCCCGTGGTAACTTCACAATTCGGGGGTTGGCTCCGGGAAGATATAAAGTCTACGCACTCGCCGATCTGAACAGAGATTACAAGTATGATAGTCCCCAGGAAGCAGTGGCTTTCCTTGACTCTATCATCATCCCCTCCACCATGCCCGCAGTACGTCAGGATACCCTCTTTGTGGACAGTCTCACTGTTGATACGATCATGACCATCCACTATACCCGTTTTTTGCCGGATGATCTGTTGCTTCGATCCTTTCTATCTGATTTTCAACGTCAGTATCTGCAAAAACATGAACGCCCTGCACAGCACAGGATCAATCTCTATTTTGCAGCACCCACAACAGAGCCTTCCTTCACCTTGTTGCAACCGGAAGTGACTGACAGTAACTGGTATGTGGCTGAGCGAAGTGCAGGGAATGATACCCTGATGCTGTGGATTACTGACTCACTGATCTATCAGCAGGACTCCATAAAGATGAAAATCGACTATATGCTCACTGACACTTTGAATAAGAATTATATCACAACGGATACACTCAGTTTCAATATTAGGCGGTCGGCACGAGACCGGCAAGATGAAAAAAAGGAGAAAAAGGAGAAAGAGGATGATGAGAACGATGAGATACCCATTCAGTTTTTAGGGATAAAGACCAATGTCCAAAGTTCTTTTGAGTTGTTTAATCCTGTACGGATTGAATTTGACCAACCTGTGGTGGCGTTTGACTCCTCCTATGTCAAGCTCTCACTGGAGGTGGACTCTCTTTTGGAGCCGGTACCATTCATGTTTGAGGCTGACACCCTCAATCCCCGTAAATTTACGCTACGTCCGAGATGGGAACCGGGAGGAAAATATATGATGTCGGTGGATTCGGCTACCCTCTTCAACCATTATGGATTGTGGAATAATAAGTATGAGCAGCGCTTCACGGTGAAGCCGCTGGATCAGTACGGGAACCTCGAAATAACCATTTCAGGAATACCCGTCGGTAAATCAGCATTCGTGGAGCTGATGGATAAAACAGATAAACCTTTTCGGAAGAATGCTGTCAAAGGCAATGTTGTTCGATTTCAAGACCTGCTTCCCGGTGAAATATATGCACGTATTGTGATAGATGAAAATGAGGATGGTAAATGGAATACCGGTAATTATGAAGAGAAGAGACAACCTGAAGAGGTCTTCTACTATCCCGGCTTACTGGTTATAAGAGCCTATTCCGATCACGTGGAGGATTGGGATATACATGCAACACCGGTAGAAAAGCAAAAACCGCTGGAGATAACAAAGAATAAACCGGAAGAGAAGAAACGCAGAAATCCCAATCAGGAAAGAGAGAGAGAACAACAGAGCCGCCAGAGCTCCCCCTTTTCAGGCTCAGGCTCAGGGACAGGTGGAGGCAGGAGTGGCGGTGGCACGCCCCGTATTCAGCCAAACTGATAGTAAGTTGAGGGCTGCGATTTATACATAAATCAAATGAATGATGAATAAAAAAAATAGCGTTATACTAATTTTACTTCTTATCTTTTTTAGTTCTCTGCAACTGAAAGCTCAGTGTGAACTGATCAACAAGGCTTTTTCAAGTGGTGAAGAGATACAATATGACCTCTATTTCAGTTATGGCTTCCTGAACGCACGTGCAGGCAAGGGCTCACTGGTTGTGACCGAGGCAAACTATCGGGGGGAAAATACCTACAAGACGGTAATGATGCTCAACACCTCCGGTCTGGCCGGCAACCTCTACACAGTGAATGATACCCTCACATCCTATATTGATATGCATCTGCGTCCACTGCTCTTTACCAAGGAAGCTTCTGAGGGTAAAGACTATTCGGTTGAACGACAGGTATACACATATGATGGTGGTAAGGTAAGCATCCGTGCTATCCGCCACTGGAATGGTGAAGAGAGATTCGATGAGGTGGTGACAACCGATCAGTGCACCTACGATTATCTATCCATACTGCCCTACATACGTAATCTCGACTATACAGGTATGCAGTCAGGTGACAGGAAATTTATTCAGTTTATTTCGGGGAGAAGACCTGTGAACATGTATATCAACTTTTTGGGAATCTCATCAATAAAGGCCAATAACGGTATTCAATATGAGGTGATCAACATCTCGATGACCATCCTTGATGATGCCTTTGCCAACCAGAAAGAAGCGTTAAAAGCATCCATCACCAATGATGCCAATCGAACGCCCGTGGTCATTGACACAAACCTGAAGATAGGGTCCGTAAGAGCTGTTTTGAGTAAGGTTTCCGGATCAAGGCACCGATAGTTTGGCCTGTAACGATATAGTTTAATAAAATAGTATCATATGAAGAAGAAACACATTCTGTCTGGTTTAATTTTATATGTATGCCTAATGGCAAATATAGCCTCTATCACAGCACAGGAGGCTGATGATCCTTATGTGATCATTGTGGAATTCACCTTCGATGAGAAAAATGTGGACAAAGCGATTGATCTGATGCTTGACATGCAGGCGCAGACACTTGAGAATGAAGAGGGGTGTATTATTTATGATGTTCTTCTGAGTGAAGATGATCCTTCGAAAATCTTCATTTACGAGAGTTATGAGAATGAAATGGCATTTAAGATGCATGAGAACAGCACTTATTTCAAGACGATAGTGACGAAGCTGTTGACACCACTGGTAAAGGAATCAAAAGTGATAAAAGTAGTCCCTCTGAGTCTGGAAGAGCGTTTCATCGATGAGGAGATTTAAAAGAGCAATCATCCCTGCGTAGAGATTGTGAAGGTGGCGCAACAATTAAAGAAATTTATCTTTAATTGTTGCTTAAGACTCTGAAATTCTACAAATATACCTATCTTTGTATCTGTTCTCGTGGAGAGAAGCGCAGAGCAGGAGTTTTATGCATGGGGCGAAAATGTTTATTTTCAGTGAATCATTTATGAACAGGAAAGGTATGTCAGAACAGATACATTCCGCTAAAATACCCGAGCCGGCACTCAGGAGGCTTCCCTGGTACTTGTCGTATGTGAAATTACTTCAAAGCCAGGGGGAGTCTATTGTTTCGTCCACTCAGATAGCGAAAAAGATCGATGTCTCCGCCTCACAGATAGCCAAGGATCTTTCGTATGTGGACATCAGCGGGAAGACAAGAGTAGGTTACGATATTGATGAACTGATTCATGTGCTGGAGAGCTT
Source organism: Proteiniphilum sp. (assembly GCA_015478855.1). Lineage (GTDB taxonomy): Bacteria > Bacteroidota > Bacteroidia > Bacteroidales > Dysgonomonadaceae > Proteiniphilum. The sequence continues at coordinate 122,515 of JADMKJ010000021.1, read as the reverse complement.
CCTGGGCTTCACCAATACCCACAGGGCTGTAGTCTTTGGCGTAGGAAGCCTTGGTGCAGCACTCTTATCCGATTCGGGGCTGGAACAGTTTGGACTGAAAATTATCGCCGGTTTCGATGTAAATGCATCCATTGTCAATAAGCAAATAAACAATATTCCAGTTTTTCATTCCGGTGAGTTCATCGGGAGAAATGAGGTCATTAATGCAGAGATAGGCATACTCACTGTTCCTCCGGGAAATGCACAGGATGTGTCTGACTATATGATCCGGGGAGGAATTAAGGGGATATGGAATTTCACACCCTTCAGAATACGTGTGCCCGAGGGAGTTGTATTACAGAATACTTCACTCTATGCACACCTTGCCGTGATGTTTAACCGTCTTAAATTATGAAGATATTTGCTATTGGACTTAATTACGCTTCACACAATAATGAGATGAAACGTACGTTCGAGAGTAAGGAACCGGTTCTTTTTATGAAACCGGATACAGCCCTGCTCAAAGATGGTAACCCCTTTTTTCTGCCGGATTTTTCAGAGGAGGTGCATTACGAGACAGAGTTGGTGGTGAAGATTAACCGGTTAGGGAAGAATATTGATAAGCGGTTTGCACATCGTTATTATGACGAAATAACTGTTGGCATTGATTTTACTGCACGCGACCTGCAGAGAAAACAGAAAGAGCTGGGTTTGCCCTGGGAGATAGCGAAAAGCTTTGATCATTCTGCTGCCGTGGGAACATTCATTTCGAAGGATGTGGTAGCTGATATACAGAATTTGAATTTTCATCTGGATATCAATCACAATACAGTACAACAAGGCAATACAAGTGAGATGATCTATACGGTGGACCGGATAATTTCGTATATTAGCCAATTCTTCACATTGAAGATAGGCGATCTCATCTTTACAGGTACTCCCGCAGGTATCGGACCGGTAGCTATTGACGACCATCTGCAGGGTTATATTGAAGAGGAAAAGCTGTTGGATTTCAGGGTGAAATAAACTTTCATCTCACTTATATACAGATACAACATGTACAGAACGATACGCATTTTATTGCTCGCCGGTTTCATTGCTCTTTGGAGTAATATTACCATGGCACAGGATTATAACCCCATACCCGTTGCGATGCCCTCCTTAATGTTTGCACCCGATGCCCGGGGCGGAGGTATGGGAGACATAGGTGCTGCCACCATGCCCGATATATATTCTCAACACTGGAACGCGGCGAAATATCCCTTTGTATCCAGTGATGCAGGACTCTCCTTCTCCTACACACCCTGGTTAAGTAAATTGGTCAGTGATATCAATCTTCTCTATGCTTCGGGATACTGGAAACCGGGAAACGATAATCTGAGTGCCATTAGTGCCTCGTTACGTTACTTCTCACTGGGTAGTATAGACATTGCTGATATGAACGGTGAATTCTGGCAGTCGGTTTCACCGCATGAGCTCGCACTGGATGTTGCCTATTCGAGGAAACTCACGGAGAGATTCTCCGGTGCTGTAACACTCCGCTATATCCGTGCTGATTATTCCACCGGCAATGACGAGACAACACCGGGGAATGCTTTTGCGGCAGATATCGCAGGGTACAATGAATCCTATATCACCCTTGGTCGCTCCGAAGCACTGCTTGGTTTTGGTGTCACTCTTTCCAATATCGGAACAAAGATCTCTTACGATGGGGGTGCCAGCTCCATGTTCCTTCCTGCTAACCTGAGGGTGGGCACATCATTTGGCTTACCTATTGATGGTAAAAACAGCCTCTCATTCAGCGTCGATCTCAACAAGCTGCTGGTGCCTACTCCACAATTGCCTGACACTAACGAGACCGCTGAAGAGGCACAACAACGTATCGATGATTACAATAATATCTCTTCCATAGGAGGTATTTTCAAATCGCTGGGTGATGCACCCGGAGGATTCGAAGAGGAGTTGCAAGAGGTTACCTGGTCACTAGGTGCAGAGTATACCTATAACAATCAGTTCTCATTGCGTACAGGATACTATAATGAGAACGAGTATAAGGGTAATCGTCGTTATTTTGCTTTTGGTGCAGGATTCAGGATGAAATCGTTCCAGATTGATGCGGCTTACCTGCTCTCTACAGCGCAGTCAAATCCTTTGGATCAGACCTTGCGCCTCTCACTGGGGTTCGATATTGAAGGAATAAGGAACCTAATGCGATAGTGATGAAGAGCAGAATCGGATTTGGCTATGATATGCATGCACTGCAGGAGGGAAGGGAGCTCTGGATCGGTGGTATACGGCTGGACTATAAGATGGGATTAAAGGGTCATTCCGATGCCGATGTGCTTATTCATGCCATCTGTGATGCACTGTTAGGTGCCGCAAACCTGCGCGATATAGGTTATCATTTTCCCGACACCTCTCCTGAGTATGAGAATGAGGACAGTAAAATACTACTGAAAAATGTGATCGCTCTACTCACTGAACATGGTTTTACAGTGGGAAACATAGATACTACGGTATGTGCTGAGTATCCCAAACTCAACCCACATATACCCGCTATGCAACAGAAACTGGCTGAGGTGATGGGGGTTGATCATGAAGCCATCTCAATTAAAGCGACCACATCCGAAAAGATGGGATTTGTCGGACGCGAGGAGGGTATAACGGCATATGCTGTAGCGTTGATCGAAAAATGTTAGCATTGTGATGTCGTTTTTAAGATGGTTGCAACGGATGAAGCAATCGCGCGGGCACGGTATTCATTCACCGTTCGCTTATGATCTGATCACAAATGTACTTCGTTCTCCCTACAGTTACTACGCTTTTCAGGATATAGAAAGAGTGCTCTCTGAAAGCGGTCTCGATGCCAGTATTATTACTGAGTTCAATCATCTCTCTTACCGACTGGTGCATCATTTCAATGCAAAGCATATTCTCGAGATCAATTCCGGAAAGGGTGTCAACACACTTTTCCTCACGACTCCTGCCCCGGATATACGTTGCACCTGTGTGGAACAGGATGCTGAGGCTATAGCCATTGCAAAACGTCTGCAGCAGAAACAGCGTAATATAAGTGAACTGCTGCCGCTGGTGCCGGCAGGTGGAGAAAAACGTTATGATGCACTGTTTATACACCTGAAGAAAAAGAATCCAATCTCCATTGAATCATTAATGGAGCTTAGCCATGAAAACAGTTTTTGGGTGTTTTATCCACTAAACAGCAGATGGAGCAAACAATATTGGCGCAACATCGTTAATGATGAACGTGCGAGGATTACGTTTGATATGAAGGAGAGTGGTGTTGCTTTTTTGCGATTCTCACCCTACAAATTAAACTATTTCGTTTGATGCTGTCTCATCACTGTTTCCCGCACGGAAAGAACACATTGATAAAAGTTAAATGAAGAAAAGTATTATTTATACAAAAACAGGCGACAAAGGAACTACAGCGCTTGTGGGTGGCAGACGTGTACAAAAAACCAATATCCGTCTGGAGTCCTACGGAACGATCGATGAGCTGAACAGCTTTATAGGTTGGTTGAATTGTGAGATAAAGGACAAGGAGCATCATGACTTTCTTCTCTATCTGCAGCATAAACTCTTTACCGTGGGATCTTATCTGGCTACGGAGACAGAGAGCAGGCAGCCGCATGCTGCCAGCATCATCACCGGTAATGATATTGCCAGGATTGAGGCGCAGATTGACAAGATTGATGCATCCCTGCCCCGGTTAAACCGTTTTGTGCTGCCCGGGGGCAACGAGGCAGCATCGCGAGCCCATATATGCCGCACTGTGTCACGCAGAGCCGAGCGCAATGTATACCGTGTAGCCGATGATTTTCCTGTTGCCGACGAGGTGTTGATCTTTCTCAATCGTCTTTCAGACTATTTTTTTGTCCTTGCAAGAGAGGAAAGTAACAAATCATCTGAAGAAATTTACTGGGAACAGGGTGATATATGAAAAGTTTTTATACATTTGCGGCAAAATTGAAACAAACAACTAAAAAAAGATATTTCTATGTATTGGACACTTGAACTGGCTTCGAGATTGGAAGATGCTCCCTGGCCCGCTACTAAAGATGAATTGATTGACTTTGCCCAACGCTCGGGTGCACCGCTGGAGGTGATTGAGAATCTTCAGGAGATAGAAGAAGAAGGGGAGGTATTTGAATCTATTGAGGATATATGGCCTGACTATCCCAGTAAGGAGGATTTCTTCTTCAACGAGGACGAATATTGATTTATACTGCTTACAAAAAAAGCATCCCGCTTCTTAAGTTGGGATGCTTTTTTGTATCATAAGATGTCAATAGGTGTAATTGACTTCTTGCATAGTACGCTTTAGAGCAGTTTGTCAATCTTGTCGGTGAACATGTTCTTGGGCCCTGCGCCAACCACTTTATCCACCACTTCTCCATTTTTAATGAAGAGTACTGTTGGGATGTTGCGTATGCCATATTTAGAGGTGGTGTCATCATTGTTGTCCACATCCAGCTTACCCACAGTCACCTTCTCTTTATACTCTTCACTGATCTGATCAATGATGGGTCCAACCATCTTGCAGGGACCGCACCATTCTGCCCAGAAGTCGATGATTACCAGCTGGTCTGTTTTCAACACCTCTTCTATATTTGCATCTGTAATTTGTAGCGCCATATCTCTCTTTTTTATTTGTTATATGATTAATTGATTCTGAAGTCAATAAATAGATTATCCCTCAAATAATCGATGAAATGTTTATTCACCTGAATCCTGGCAGGTCGTGAGAAAAGCTGGATATTCATATGTGATTCCTCTCCGATTATCTGGAAATATAACAATGCATTACCGGAATTGTTTTTCACGAGTGCCGATAATTCTGCTACCGTGGTGTCATCTAATTCTGTAAGAGGAATTTGAAGGGTTATTTTGGAAACCAGTTTCTCTCTCATCTCTGACAGTAAGCTGATAGATAAGATCTTCACCTCCAGCTCATCCTGGCGGTATCGTTTGGCCTGCACCTTTGCCACGATATAAACAGATAATCCGATCCGTGCATATCTGCCGAAATTGACACTGTCTTCGCTGAAGAGGGCAATATCATAACTTCCCGAATAATCCTCAAGCTTGAAGATGGTGTAGGGGGACCCTCTTTTGGTCTGCCCCTCACGTACCGCCGTGATGATCCCTCCAAACGTGATATCCTTCCCGTTCATAGCATTTAGATCCTGTAATTTTGCCGCATCGGCATTGCATACATACTTCAGTATAAATTCGTAATCGTCCAGCGGATGAGCCGACAGGTAGATACCGATCAGATCACGCTCTTTGTTCAGCTTCTCCAGATCGGACCAGCGTGCTGCCTGCGGTATCTCCGGCCGGGCAATCTGGAAAGAGGTGTCATCACCGAAGAGAGATGTCATCGAGGTCTCATTTTCCTGTTGATATTTATTCCCGTAACGAACCAGCGTTTCGAGAAACTCTTCTCCCTTGCTGTTCTCTGAGACGAATTGTTCCCTGTACATGCCGGGTAATGAATCAAATGCGCCGGCAAGCGCCAGCGACTCAATATTCTTCTTGCCACAGGAGGAGAGGTTCACCCGCTCAACAAAATCGAAGATATCTTTGAAAGGGCCGTTCTTTGTCCGCTCCGCGATGATATCCGTCACGGCCCCCTGGCCCACACTTTTGATGGCGGCCAGACCGAAACGCAGATCACCCTCTTTGTTCACGGAGAATTTAAGAAACGACTCGTTCACATCCGGACAGAGTACATTCATGCCCATCGCCTTGCATTCGTCCATGAATTTGGTGATCTCCGTGATGTTGTTCAGGTTGTTGGAGAGCACGGCAGCCATATACTCAGAGGGGTAGTTGGCTTTAAGCCACGCTGTCTGGTAAGCAATCCACGAGTAGCAGGTAGCATGTGACTTGTTGAACGCATAGGAGGCAAACTTCTCCCAGTCGCCCCAGATCTTGAGAAGGGTCTTTTCATCATAGCCGTTCTTTTTCCCTCCCGTCAGGAATTGCTGCTTGAGCGCGGTCATCTTATCGATAAGCTTCTTGCCCATCGCCTTACGCAATTCGTCCGACTGACCACGTGTGAAGTCGGCAAGCAGACGGGAAAGAAGCATCACCTGTTCCTGGTAGACCGTAATACCATAGGTCTCGCTCAGGTACCTCTCCATGATGGGTAGATCATATTTGATCTCTTCCCTGCCATGCTTACGGGCTATAAAGGAAGGTATATAATCCATCGGCCCCGGCCGGTAGAGCGCGTTCATGGCGATAAGATCCTCGAACTTGCTGGGCTGCAGCTCTTTGAGGTATTTCTGCATCCCTGCGGACTCAAACTGAAAGGTGCCGGTGGTCTGACCGTTACAATAGAGGCGGTAGGTGGTTTCATCCTCCATGTCGATTGTGTCGATATCCACCTTAATGCCACGGGTCTGTTCAATGGTGGCAAGTGCATCTTTGATGATGGAGAGGGTCTTGAGCCCCAGGAAATCCATCTTGATCAACCCTGTCTCTTCAATCACAGATCCTTCATATTGCGTCACCAGCAATTTCTCTTTGGTCTCTTTGTCTTCAGCGGTACTGATGGGCACAATGTCGGAGATATCGGATTGGCCGATGATGACACCACAGGCATGTACACCCGTGTTCCGTACGTTCCCTTCCAGCATCACGGCATACTTAAGCGTATCCCTGATCAATGGATCGCTGCTGTTGGCCGCCTGCTGCAGTTCGGGTACATTCTCTATCGCTGCCTTCAGGTTTACTTTTTTCACGTTCGGGATCCTGTCGGGAATCAATTTTGCCAGCCTGTTCGATTCGGACAGTGGTAGTTTGTGTACCCTCGCCACATCCTTGATTGATGATTTGGTCGCCATCGTCCCGTAGGTGATAATGTGGGCTACTTTCTCACTGCCATATTTCTCTGTCACCCAGCGGAGCACCTTGCCACGTCCTTCATCATCGAAATCGATATCGATATCAGGCATGGAGATACGGTCAGGGTTAAGAAATCGTTCGAACAGCAGATCATACTTCAGCGGATCGATATCTGTAATTCCAAGGCAGTATGCCACGGCTGAGCCCGCGGCTGATCCGCGACCGGGGCCTACAGCTACATCCATCTTCCTGGCTGCACTGATGAAGTCCTGTACGATGAGGAAATAACCCGGGAATCCCATGTTCTTGATCGTATCCAGCTCGAATTGAAGGCGTTCGGTAATCTCTTCCGTGAGCTTCTCGCCATAGCGTTTACGTGCCCCAATATTTGTGAGGTGTGCCAGATAATCTGATTCAAGCTTTACCCCGATCACCTTGTCGTAATCACCCAGACGGTGAAAGGTCTCTTTGCCGAATTCTTTTTCAAGCACCGCCTCCGGATACTTTTGTTTATACACCTCCTTTGTTCCAAAGGCAGGATCGATAGGGAAAATGGGCATCAATGCCGAATGGTCGATAGAGTAAAATTCCACCTTCTCTGCAATTTCCTGTGTGTTGGTTAACACTTCCGGAATATCGGAGAAGATACGGTTCATCTCTTCCGTCGTTTTAAGCCACTCCTGTTTAGTGTAATGCATACGGTTAGGATCATCGAAATCTTTTCCCGTACTGAGACAGATAAGCCTGTCATGTGCATCGGCATCCTCCTCGTTCACAAAATGAACATCGTTGGTAGCAATCAGCTTTACTTCATACTTTTTCGCAATACGGATCAACTCTTCATTGACCCTCTCCTGTTTTGGGAAGGTTGTCTGATCGGCATCAGGACGATCTGTTTTGTGGCGCTGCAGCTCCAGGTAATAATCATCACCGAAGACCCTCTTGTACCATTGCACAGCCTCTTCTGCTTCAGTTATCTGTCCACTGTCCACCTTCCTTGAAATCTCACCACCCAGGCATGCCGAGGAGACGATCAAGCCTTCACTATACTGCTCCAGCAGCTCCTTGTCGATACGGGGACGGTAATAAAAACCTTCAGTCCAGCTCTTGGAGACTATCTTGATAAGGTTTCTGTAACCCTTCAGGTTTTTTGCCAGCACCACAAGATGCCACCCGCTGCCGTCAATCTTTTCAGATTGAGAGAAACGGTCACGTCGTGCCAGGTAACATTCACATCCCACAATGGGTTTAAATAACCTCTTCTCTGTATCTGTCAGCTGATCGCGGAGTTGTGCTGTTTTCTCTGACCCCTCCCCGTTCATTTCAAGTGATTTGATCTCCTGTTGCAGTTTTTTTATCTTATCCTTTACAGGTGCATTCTTTCGATTACAGTAATTGAGGAACTCCTTTATGCCGTACATTGCTCCGTGATCGGTCAGTGCGATGGCTTTCATGCCGTCACCCACCGCTTTGTCTACCAGACGCGGAATACTTGCCTGACCGTCGAGTAGCGAATATTGTGAGTGAACATGTAAATGTACAAATGGATGCATGCTAAATAAATATATATTTTTGGGATATGTGTACGGCAAATATACTGAAAAATGGGGAAGCTTTTCCGGGTTATAGGAAGAAGTTATCAACGGGTGAGGATATTTATAAGCCTGCATATTTACCACGTGACAAAGATGGCGGTATACCACAACAGGGGACTGCCCTGCAACCGGGCAGCCCCCTGTTTGGTATACTGAGAACTGGTATTACTTGTCGCCGGTAGCCTTTTCCAGGCGACCCATGATGGAGAAGATGAAGATCGCTGAAAGGATACAGCAGGTGATAAGCACTCCCCAGAATGCAAACAGTGACATCTTATCCCAAAAGACACCCATGACACCCACCAGGAGGTTCCCGATAGCGGTCGCGGCCAGCCACCCCCCCTGCATCAACCCGCTATATTGCGGAGGTGCAACCTTGGAGACGAACGACAGCCCCATGGGACTCAGGAAGAGCTCGGCCAGGGTGAGCACGAAATAGGTGCCAATCAGCCACCCCGGGGATACCAGCACGTCGGACACCCCCGTGAGATCAGCCGGCGCAGGTAAACCGATGGAGCCCACGAGCAGCACCACGAATCCCAGTGAGGCAAGGATCATCCCTATCCCGATTTTCTTGGGTGCCGACGGTTCCCTCTTCTTTCGTATCAGGTAGGTGAAGAATGCGACGGTAAGCGGCGTGAGTATAATGATGAATAAGGGGTTAAACTGCTGGAATATCTGAGGGGTTATCTTGGTGGGTAGTTCAATGCCGCTCACATTGATGAAGTAATAGCCGATTAGTCCGGCCAACCCCGCGACAGTGAGCAGCAACCCTGTCTTTTTGTTGGGCTTGCCCCCTAAAAGGCCAATGGTCGATAGGTATACACCATAGAGGAACAGGATGAAGAAAAGTAGCGGGAACATGTTAAACACCATGCCCCAGGCAGGTGAAATGGTGCTCACCGTGTAATCACGTGCGAAAAATGTCATCGTGAGTCCATTTTGGTGGAACGACATCCAAAAGAATATAACTACAAAAAAGACCAGGAACAGTGCCACCATCCGTTCCCTCACCTCTGCTTTGGACATGATGACAGCGGTTTTACCTTCGTGTGCCAGATCTGCTTTCTCCTGTTTGGCTGTTCTGTCGTATTGCTTCCAGGTCTTTTTGAAGAGTAGGAACACCACCCATGAAAAGACCACGCTCAAAGCGGCTACCAGGTAGGCAAGGTTATAGGATTTTGATAGTGAGCCGGACACGTAGAATTCACCGAAATTCCGGGCGAAGGCATCGGGTGATGCATCCCCCCCAATGGCGTCATCTGTCACATGAACCGAGGCTACCTTCGCGCGGATGGCCTCCCTGGCTACAGCATCGGCAGGATCACGACTCTGCATCAGTTCATACTCCCGGGTGGTGAGGGCCATTGATGGGTCGGTTATTTTACCTGCCAGTGTGTATTGGTGCAGCCCGGCAGCCCGCAGGTTGAACAGTGCATTCTCGATGTCATTGGTGAATACTGCCTTCTGTTCTTTCCTGGCCTGGCTAAGCACTTTGTCGAACTCTCTCCCGCTCAACTGTTGCTGCTCGGGGGTAAGGAATTGAGCGATAAAGGTGTCGCGGTCAACAGCCCCTTTTTCGTCGTTAAGCACCACGAAATTGCCCGGGACGCTCGCGTCGTATACGAAGTTCTCGGATGCCAGCACCTGGTTGTTGATGCCATTAGCCACGATGGGAGCAAAGAAAGCTCCAATATTAATGAACATATAGAAGATGGAGAAGGCGATATCCCTGTTCTTGCTATAACGGGGATCATCATACATCTTGCCGACGAGCGCCTGCAGGTTCCCTTTAAAGAAGCCTGTTCCAACGGCAATAAGAAACAACGCAAAAAAGAGTATCAGCTTCCCGAAATCGTTGTTATCTACCGGAATCGACATGAATAGTTTCCCGAAAAACATGATGATAATACCCATGAGGATGGTTTTCCCGTAGCCTAACACTTTATCGGCCAGCACACCGCCAAACACCGGGAAGAAATAGACAACCGCCAGGAAAACACCGTATATGATACTGGTCGTTGAGGAGGTGAAACCAAATTTGGCCTGCATGTAAAGAGTGAGGATAGCCAACATTGTATAATATCCGAACCTTTCACCCATATTGGTGAGGGCCAGCACAACTAATCCTTTGGGATGATTTTTAAACATTTTAATATATTTCAGGGTTAATATTTGTGAGTGGCTTTGATTGTGCAAATATAGAAAATTTTTACAATTAATAACTGCCGATTTTGTAAAAACGGGAGGTTTTTCATGATTCACAATTTTCAACCTGTTTTTTTTGTCTTTTTTATTTGGTTATATGAAAAAAGTTGTACATTTGCATTCATTATTCACAAAACAGTAACAAAGTGAACAATTCAAGTTTTGCATTTTCTTTCTGGTTTTACTTTTACTTTAGTAGGTAAAGGCAGGATTTTATATGCAAATGAGAAGAAGTTAAAAAGTCATATCAGATAAATAAAAATCCTGTCGATCACACGATGGGATTTTTTTTTGAACGGTAATGAAGAAAGAAATTATATGAAACGAGTAGCTATTCAGGGTGGAGCCGGTGCATATCACGAGATTGCAGCCCGCGGCTATTTCAGGGGCGAAGAGCTGGAGATTGTTCCCTGCAGTACGTTCCGGGATATATTTACTGAGGCAGACAAAGATCCGATGCTGATAGGTGTCATGGCCATTGAGAACACCATTGCCGGAAGTCTGTTGCAGAACCACGATCTTTTGAAAATGAATGATCTGCAGATTGCAGGAGAGCACAGGCTGCGTATAACGCATTCACTGGCAGCTCTACCCGGTAAATCGCTACACAACATAAAAGAGGTGATGTCTCATCCCATGGCACTGATGCAGTGTGAAGACTTTCTCGACACGCTCCCGGGTGTCAGGGTGGTGGAACATGATGATACCGCCCTGGCTGCAAAAGAGATACGCGACAGGGGGTTGACGGAGACAGCTGCTATCTGCAGCACACTCGCTGCTGAGATGTATGGTCTGGAGGTCCTGGCAGAAGGTATTGAGACCAACAAAAGAAATTTCACCCGTTTTTTTATTCTGGCCAGGGAGGAGATGTTGCGTGAAGTGCAGAAAGAGAACCATATCAATAAATCATCTCTGGTATTTGTGCTGCCGCATAACGAAGGTACACTGTCGAGGGTGCTCTCAGTGTTGTCTTTCTACGGTGTCAACCTCACCCGTATACAGTCGCTCCCCATCATTGGCAGTGAGTGGGAGTATCAGTTTTATATCGACCTCACGTTTGAAGATTATAACCGTTACAGGCAATCGATCGATGCGATCATGCCTCTGATCAGTCGCCTGAAGGTGCTGGGTGAATACAGGGAAGAGAAAGAAGCTGCTGAAGAATTAATAAATAAAGATAAATGATGAATATTGAACCTGCTGAACATATAAAATCGATAACTGAATATTATTTTTCCGTAAAGCTGGCCGAGGTTGCCCGCATGAATGGTGAAGGGTTGAACGTGATCAGCCTGGCTGTGGGTGCTCCCGACCGTATGCCGTCACAGGAAACCATCGACACCCTCTGTGAGACCGTGCAAGGTCCTGATGTACATGCCTATCAGCCGTACACCGGCATCCCGGAACTGCGGAAAGCCTACGGCGACTGGTACAGGAGGATATACAACGTGGAGCTGACGCAGGAGGAGGTGTTACCGCTGATAGGATCGAAAGAGGGTATCCTGCATATATCGATGACTTTCCTGAATGTAGGTGATGGTGTGTTGGTGCCCAATCCGGGATACCCCACCTACAAATCGGTGTCCAACCTGCTCAGGGCGGAGATTATTGAGTATGATTTGCTGGAGAATGAAGGATGGCAACCCGATTTTGCGGCACTGGAGAAGATGGATCTCTCCCGTGTGAAGCTGATGTGGGTCAATTACCCCAATATGCCTACCGGTGCCAATGCATCGGTTGAGCTGTTTGAACGGCTGATCGCTTTCGGGAAGAGACATGATATTATCATCTGTCATGACAATCCCTACAGCTTCATACTGAACGACAAGCCGATGAGTATACTGTCACTGCCCGGAGCAAAGGATATATGTATCGAGCTCAATTCGCTGAGCAAATCGCACAACATGTCGGGATGGCGTATGGGGATGCTCGCCTCCAACCCGCAGTTCGTGAAATGGGTGCTCAGGGCAAAAAGCAATATCGACAGCGGGCAGTTCAAGCCGATGCAGCTGGCAACCGTTGCTGCACTGTCGAACAGTACAGAGTGGCATGCCGCAATGAACAGGATCTATGCCGAACGGCGTGTCTGGGCTGAGAAGATCATGGATCTGCTTGATTGTAGCTACGACAAGCGTCAGGTAGGGTTGTTTGTTTGGGGTAAACTGAATGATGAAGCGCCCCACAGCGAATCTATCGTCAATGATCTTCTCTACAATGCCCGCGTCTTTATCACTCCGGGGTCTATCTTCGGCAGCAACGGTGAACGTTTTATCCGCATATCACTGGGCTCATCGGTAGAGAAGCTGCAGGAGGCTTATCAACGGATTTTGGAATTGAGAACTGGGATGTAGGATGTGGGAACTGGG